>CAMOZF010000020.1 GCA_946630765.1 uncultured Lachnospiraceae bacterium
CAGAAGCTATGTGACGGTCGACGGCGGCATGTGCGACAATCCGCGCTACGCGCTGTATAAATCGGCCTACACGGTGCTTTCTGCAGAGCGGATGAATGAAGCTGCGGATTTTGAGTGCACCCTGGCGGGGCGCTGCTGCGAGTCCGGCGACCGGATCGCCGAGAATATTCTCCTTCCGAAGCCTGAGCGCGGCGATCTTCTTGCCGTCCTTACGACAGGCGCCTACAATTATTCGATGGCGAGCAATTACAACCGCATTCCGCGGCCGGCGCTGGTGATCCTGAAGGACGGAAAACCGCGCCTTTCGGTGAAGAGGGAGACTTTCGAGGACCTTGTGAAGCGGGAGATGCTTTAAGAGCGGCACTTTTTCGGGGACCGTTGCCGGAATCGCTGTCGGCGCCGTGACGGACATCCTGTGGCTGTACCTTTTGGGGTCTCAAAGTGAGAATTCATTTCAGTGCCATATGCACCGAAAGATGATGGTGCGGACATCAGCGTGTCCAAGATGTTCCCGCACATAGGTAATCTTTTTTGGTGATTCCTGAAACACCGGCTAAAAGAAACACGGCAGCAAGGACATACAGAAACCTGTGCCGGAAAAGGTTGAGGATAACCACACATACGAGTATAGAAAGCGTCACTGCGATCGATTTGATCCTAAGACGCTTTCTTTTGGCTTCCAGGTATGTTTTTGTGAGTGAAAAGAACGATCACGATCAGCTATTGCCGGGGTGGACAGTGTTGAGTTCCCCGGCAGGCGATTCGGTAAAATATCATCTTGCTTAATTCCATTCATGATGCTATGATGAAAATAACATTATTTGACAAGGAGGCCTGTTTATGACAGCAGCTGAACAGATCAGGAAAGCCTTTAAGGAAGGTGACGACATCAGGGACGCCGGACTGACGACGCCTTCCGATGTTATTCGTTATGACGATATTCAGTACGGACCGGAGAAGGACTGGCAGGTCATGGATCTCTACCGGCCGCGTTTTGCACAGGGCGCGGTCCTTCCGGTGATTTTCAGCATTCACGGCGGCGGCTGGGTTTACGGCGACAAGGAGCGCTATCAGTACTACTGCATGAGCCTCGCCGAGCGCGGATTCGCGGTACTCAACTTTACCTACCGCCTCTCGCCGGAATTCAAGTTCCCGGCGCCTCTTGAGGACACCTGCCTCGTGCTTCAGTGGATGGTGGATCACGCGGCGGAGTACGGCCTGGACACGAAGCATGTTTTCGGCGTCGGTGATTCGGCAGGCGGACACCTGCTCGGCCTCACTGCGGCGATCAAGACCAATCCCGGATACGCCGCGCAGTATGACTTCAAATTCCCGGAATTTGACCTGAAGGCGGTTGCTTTAAACTGCGGCGCCTATAACCCCGGAAAGGACGCAAACGGCGAGACCTCGGAGCTCATGAAGGGCTTCCTTCCGGAAGGCGGCACGGACGAAGAGATCGCCAAAATCAATGTGCTTACCCACATTACGCCGGATTTCCCGCCCGCATTTGTCATGACCGCTGTAGAAGATTTCCTGAAGCAGGACGCGCTTAAAATCGCCGCAGTCCTGACCGAGAATGAAGTGCCCTTTGTGCTTCGGATCTACGGCGATAAGAACGTCCGCCTCGGACACGTCTTCCACTGCAATATGAAGACCGCCGAAGGAAAGAAGTGCAACGACGACGAGTGCGAATTCTTCAGGGAATTCCTCGGATAAGGGAAGGAGATTAAACGTGAAAATTCTTGGATTTGACCACATCGGTCTTGCAACGAAACACCCGAAGGCGCTTGCCGACTGGTATATCGAACATCTCGGCTTCACACTCACAATGGCCGGTCCGACCGGGAATTATTTCATTGAGACGCCGGACAAGGTGATGCTCGAGATCATGCTTCCGGGAAAGGGCGACGAGGATGTGCAGGAGCTTCTGGGCTGGAAGCACATCGCGCTGGTTCCCGCGGACTTTGACGAGGCCGTCGCGGAGCTGAAGGCGGCGGGCATCGGCGCGGACGCCCCCGTGAACAAGCGGGAGGATGGCTACTGTACCTTCTTTTTCAAGGATCCGGACGGGAACGTCGTCCATTTTGCCAAATGGGCGGACGACCGGGGCATGTACCGCTGACCGGCAACTGTCCAGGGTACTGTTTTTTTCTTTTTTGCCGGACATTTGCTGGACATTTGTTGGACATGATCGTGTAGAATGGCCCTGACTTCAGAAAAATGCGCAGCGAAAGAGGCTGCAGAAGAGAGGTGTAGCAATGGGTTATCCGATGTCGATAATATCTTTGGACTCTGAACTTGAGAGAGAACTTGAGAAGGTGAATGCGACCGCTGCGAAGCAGGCGACGGAATTTATGGCATACCATGCGGCGTTATATATTCTTTCCGGAGGCGGGACCTGGTATTATGACGGATATGGCGTAGCAGATTCGGATGAGCTGAAAGATGTTGCGAAACAGCTGAAGGATCTTGGCATGGCGGATTATGCGGCCCAGTGCTACGGTTCGACGGAAGAGGAAGTCGATCGGCTTCGCTTTGAAGGTTTCCTGCTGCAGAATATTGATAAGCTGAAGCTGCCGGAAGGCTGCAAAGCGGATGTCTCGGAGCTGAAGACGCAGCTTCGGGAGAAGATTGCCGAGCGGGGAATGACCTGCGGAGAATACGCGCTTCAGAACATGAAGAAGCAGAAGGACGGCAGGGAGCATAAGCCGTACAGCGAGAAGGACTGTGCGGTTTACGAATATGAACTCAGTGACCGCGACTGGGAGCTCGCGGCCTCGGCTGCCTGGATGTCGATGGGACAGGGCGGAAAGCCGCTTGCCGAGGCGAGCGCACAGTCCGCGAAGAAAAATGTCTTCTCCCGCATGTGCTTAAGAAACAAGCAGACTGTCGAGAAGATTCATCGCGGCGAAGTGGACCTTTTTGCCGAAGAATTCGGGAAAACGAAGGCCTCCTTTACCTTTAAGGATCCGCAGACCCTTGAAAAAGCGCAGCGTCTGAGCACCCTGGTGCTGAACAACATGCGCGAAATGCAGGGACCGCATGCGGACTCGCCCCAGTGGCAGAATCTCCTGACAGCAGCGGAGGAGTTCACGACGGCAGAAAGCCTGGAGAAGGCGTCCAAAAAAAGCGCAAACCTGCTTCTCGCGATTGAAGCATTCACCAAGGGCAAGAAGAGCAAATACAATGACGAAGCGACCCAGGAGATGGTGAACGCTTCCCTCTCCCTGCTCTCGACATCCATTCCGGACGGACCGAGAAATCCGAATGTCAAGCCGCTCATCAACCGCTTCAACGATGTGCGGGCGCACCGCCTGCAGTCGCGCGTCGAGCTGGAGGACCACGGACTGAATTCCGCGCTTGAGATGCTGGAAGGGGAGGAGAAAATCAAGATCTCCAAAAACCCGGTTCCTGAAAAGGATCCTGACCGCAAGATCTCTCCTGTGGCAAACGAACTGTACGGCTGAGAAAGCCATACCAGGGACAAAAAACGTATCATCAGAAAAAAGGGGGCGATAGCCCCCCCTTTTACATTTGCGGTTCAATAAGCTTTTCTTTGGACCAGAATTCCTTGCGGTCCTCTTCGCGTCCTGAAGAAGCTTTTCCTGCTTTTCCGGCGGGAATTTATTGAAATGCATCGTCATCAGATACATACTTTTGGCAATCGTATCCTTCAGGTGTTCATTTGTCCATTCTTCATCGTTCCTTTTGTTGTGGAGTTCGGTCTTTGTGCCGTATTCATCGGACTTGTTGATGTAGGCATAAGTGGCTCTCCAGGCCCGGATACCGGCTATTGCAGTATAAAATGACTTTGAATATGTCTTTTAAGCTTTTGGGAGAACAGACGGCGCCGGGATAAAAAAAATTTACGGAATCGGTAACGAAAGCATTATTTTCGTCATAAATAAACAGCACACAAAGAAAGGAGAGGGAGACCATGCAGCCGATGGAAGAGATCTATCAGGCATACGCGAAACTGGTATACCGATATCTTCTGTCGCTGACGGCGGACGCGGATCTGGCGGAAGAGCTTACGCAGGAAACCTTTTTCCAGGCCTTCCGGTCGATCGGCCGCTACGATGAAAGCTGCAAAATCTACACCTGGCTCTGTGCCATCGCGAAAAATGTCTGGCACAGCTATCTTCGGAAGCATCCGGCAGCCGAGCATCTGGAGGACCAGGTGATCGCCGTCGATTCGGCGGAGAAGAAGGTGCTTGACGAGGAGGAGCGGACGATGCTTTTAAAAAGCGTGCATGCGCTCCCGGAGCCGTACAGAGAAGTGATCTACCTGCGGATTTACGCGGAGCTGTCCTTCCGGGAGATCGGGGACGTGATCGGGAAGAGCGAGAATTTTGCGAGGGTAAGCTTTTACAGGGGAAAAGAGCGGCTGAAAAAAATGCTTTCGGAGGAGAAAAAATATGAGTAAGATTCCGTGCGAGCTGGTGCAGGACCTGCTGCCGAATTATATTGAAAAACTGACGGGAGAGAAAAGTACGGAACTGATCCGCGCGCACCTGGAAACCTGCGAAAACTGCCGGAAGGTTTACCGGACAATGGCAGGGGAGGAAGACAGCGAAGCTAAGGACACCCCTCCCGATGACCGGCAGAAGGCAGAAAAGAAGGAGATCGATTTCCTGAAAAAGAACAGGAGGAGAAATCGGATGATTGCGGCGGGCAGCATTCTCGGCGGCCTTCTTCTGACGGCGGGCATTCTCCTTGCGTGGATTTTCCTGATCGGCAGCAATTCGGACGGTACGCTGATATACTGCGACGTACAGGTGGACGGACAGCATATCACGGCGAAGGGATCGGTGATCGACAGTATTTCGGTCGTGAGAAAGATCCGATTCAGGGAGCAGGACGGCGTGGTGACGATGAGCCCGGTTGTTGTATGGGCAAGTGTGTTCCATCGGGGGGGATTCCGGGAGGAATACGACGCAAAGGGAGAAATCCGGGAAGTGCGCATGGGCAACAAGGTGCTGTGGGAAAGGAAGGAACCCGGGAAATTCTCTTCCCGGCTTTCCGGGGAAATCCTGAAAAGCTACGAAGAGTGGGATCAGAAAAGTGAGGAAGAGCAGATGCTGTCAAGCACGCTGCCGTATTATATTACAAAATCCTTTGAAACATGGGAAGAGGCGGAGGAGTATCTCGGATTACCGATGGAGAATCCTTTTGAAAATGCCGGGGAGTTTGAAAAAATGAATTATTCGGGCGCCGATGTGATCATGCCCGGGGAGGATGCGCTGATGCACGTGTCGGTCAGCTTCATGGGCGCCCGGGACGGAGAGATCCTCTGGCTCGGGATCACAGCCGGCTACCGGACGGAAAAAGTGCGGGTGGTATATCTGTCGGAGCCTTTGGGAAGAAGGGAAGAGAAGCCGCTTGTCTATGATTCGGAAGCAGGGCTTCGGTTCGACAATGTCATTCCGGCCGGTGTGCAGGTTTCCGCCGGCGGGGCCAGCGCTTCCGGGGGCGACGTATCTTTATCGGTCAGCGTCCGTTCCGTGACGGAGCGCTATATCGCGGAAGATATTCTGTATACGAGGGACGGGAATCATTACTCGGTGAAGCTGACTTCTTTCAGCGGGGAGGAAGCGCTGGACCGCGCAGAGGCAGCGGTAAAGCAGCGGATCGAATAAGGCTTTCCCTGTCCTTTCGGCACACCGTCATCTTTCCCGGTTTTCGACAGGGAAAGATGGATGTCCGCCTCACAGCTCGCCCGCAGCCTTTTTCCTTTTGAATTCCTCGGCGCGTTTGTGGCATTCGCCGCTCATCGCGCAGCTCTGGCAGCCGTGGGAGCAGCCGGACTTTCCGGAACGCTTGTCACGGATCATGATAAAGATGACGAAGCCGACGACAAGAAGAAGAATAATGGAAACGATGATTGTACCGAGATTCTCGGAGAACCAGGCGAGCATGGATGCTGCCTCCTTTCAGTGTTGCGATAAGAGATAAAACCCCCGGAGCCTTTTTTAAGGGCTCCGGGTTATTTTTACCATATGGCTTGTGCTTTTGTCAATGACAATAACTGTCTTTACGCTTTCACCTTCACCGTCAGGTGCTCCGACTCCTTATACGGACGGAACAGCAGGTAAACTGCACCGGCGAGAAGCACGAGGGCAATGATGAAACCGATGATGCTGCGGTTTGCGGTGAACATATTCGCGATCTGGTAGATCACAAAGGCGCAGATGTAAGCGAAGCCGCACTCATAGATGATGGCGAAGGCCGTCCACTTACCGTTGTTCATTTCACGCTTGATCGCGCCCATTGCGGCGAAGCAGGGTGCGCACAGCAGGTTGAACACGAGGAAGCTGAAGCCTGCGGGGCCGGTGAATGCCTGCGCGAGGTTGTAGTAAACGGAGTGGTCCGCCGTGCGGTACAGGATGCCCATCGTACCGACGATATTTTCCTTTGCGACAAGGCCGGTGAAGGAGGCGACAGCTGCCTGCCAGTTGCCCCAACCAAGCGGGGTGAAGATCCAGGCAATGCCGGAACCGATCTTCGCGAGGATGCTCAGGTTGATTTCATCCTCGGCAAGCATCCGGAAGCCATCCTCTGCCCAGCCGAAGAAGCTTAAGAACCATACAACGATCGAAGAAAGCAGGATGACCGTGCCGGCCTTCTTGATAAAGGACCAGCCGCGCTCCCACATCGAACGAAGGACGTTGCCGAGCGTGGGCATGTGGTAGGCCGGAAGCTCCATGACGAAGGGCGCGGGGTTGCCGGCGAAGAGCTTCGTCTTCTTCAGGATGATACCGGAGATAATGATCGCCGCCATGCCGATGAAGTATGCGGAAACCGAGATCCATGCGGAGCCGCCGAAGATCGCGCCCGCGACCATGGCGATAAAGGGGAGCTTCGCGCCGCAGGGGATGAAGGTCGTCGTCATGATCGTCATCCGGCGGTCGCGTTCATTTTCAATGGTACGGGAGGCCATGATGCCGGGGATGCCGCAGCCCGTTCCGATCAGGATCGGGATGAAGGACTTGCCGGACAGGCCGAAACGTCTGAAAATACGGTCAAGAACGAAGGCAACACGTGCCATGTAGCCGCAGGCCTCCACGAAGGCCAGCAGGAAGAACAGAACGAGCATCTGCGGAACGAAGCCGAGAACCGCGCCGACACCGGCAACGATACCGTCAAGGATCAGGCCCTTGACCCAGTCTGCCGCGTTCATTTTGTCCAGAAGATTTTCAATGAGCACCGGAATACCGGGCACCCAGACACCGTCTTCGGCGGGATCCGGCTCGTCAAAGCCCTTCTCCTCGAAGTAGGCGACCGCATCCTTGAAGGACATGCCGCAGACATCTTCTCCGGCGTCTTCCGGCACGCTGTCATAGTAGACGGTGACTTCCGACTCCGCGAGGGTTTCTTCGTCCTCGACGATCGCGACTGCGGTTTCTCCTTCCGGAGCCAGCGCCTTCGCGTCTGCGAGCACTGCGTCCGGATCGAATTCTTCGTCTTCCGTGTCAAAATCGATGCCGTAAGCGGAGAGGGCGATCACGGCATTGCCGTAATCCTCGGCCTTTGCCTCGTATTTCTTTCCGCCGATGCCAAGAAGGTGGAAGCCGTCACCGAAAAGTCCGTCATTTGCCCAGTCCGTTGCAGCGGAACCGATTGTTACCATGGAAATGTAGTAGATCAGGAACATGACCAGCCCGAAGATCGGAAGTCCGAGCCAGCGGTTCGTGACGATCCGGTCGATCTTGTCGGAGACGGTCATTTTTCCGGCCAGTTTCTTGTTGTAGATGCCCTTCAGAAGCTCCGCAATGTAGACATAGCGCTCATTGGTGATGATGGATTCGGCATCGTCGTCCAGTTCCTTTTCGGCGCGCTTGATGTCCTCTTCGACATGCGCGATCTTGTCCTTGGGGAATTCGGCCACAACCTTTTCATCGCGCTCGAAAACCTTGACCGCGTACCAGCGCTGGCGCTCTTCCGGACGGTCGTGCACGAGCTCTTCTTCGATGTGAGCAATCGCGTGCTCGACAACCCCTGAGAAGGGGTGCTTCGGAACGAGGTCACCCTTCTTCGCGGCATCGATCGCAGCCTCTGCTGCCTCCATGATGCCGTCGCCCTTTAATGCGGAGATCTCGACGATCTTGCAGCCGAGGCGCTTTGAGAGCTCTTTGGTGTTGATCTTGTCGCCGTTCTTGCGGACAACGTCCATCATGTTCAGGGCGATAACCACCGGAATACCGAGCTCTGTGAGCTGGGTCGTGAGATACAGGTTACGCTCCAGGTTCGTTGCGTCCACGATATTCAGAATCGCCTCCGGACGCTCCTCCATCAGATAGTTACGCGCGACAACTTCCTCCAGCGTGTAGGGGGAGAGAGAATAAATGCCCGGAAGGTCGGTGATCTTCACGTCGTCATGCTTCTTTAAAGAACCTTCTTTCTTTTCAACCGTAACACCGGGCCAGTTTCCGACGAACTGGTTGGATCCTGTGAGCGCGTTGAAAAGCGTGGTTTTACCGCTGTTCGGGTTGCCGGCAAGGGCAATACGTATACTCATTTTGTCTTTTACCTCTTTTCTTTTATGCAGTGATTGATCGGCCGTATAAACCGGCCGGAACTGTATTACTCGACCAGTACCATTTCCGCGTCAGCCTTCCGGATGGAGAGCTCGTAGCCTCTGACCGTTACTTCCACGGGATCGCCGAGAGGTGCGACCTTGCGGACGTACACCTCGACGCCTTTCGTGATCCCCATGTCCATAATGCGGCGTTTTACGGCGCCTTCACCGGTGAGCTTGACAACTTTTACGGTTTCACCGATTTTTGCCTGTCTCAGCGTTTTCATAATTTCCTCCTGTAAATGAATAGATATGTCCGACAGGCCGGGCGTTAGATGCGCCTAACCTGCAGCCATCAAAAAAAGATCAGATCATCACCTTGGACGCGAGATTCTCGCTGATTGCGACACGCGATTCCTTTACGTTGACGATGACATTTCCGCCGATGGAACTGATTACCGTGACGGTTCCTCCCGCAACAAAGCCCAGATTTTCAAGATGCTGCTTTACTTCGGGAGAACCGCCGACTTTTTTGATTATATTTTCTTCCCCGGCAGTTGCAAAATTAAGCGGAATCATACTCTTCCTTTCTTTGCTGCTTTTTCTGTCCCGTACCTGTGTGTCCGGAATCCGCAGCTTTTCTGATTATAGTTAGAATTATCTAACTCCAGCCTATTATAGTAAGTATCGGCTAACTTGTCAAGACTTTTTTGAGTCCCGGCCAAGCTGCTTTAAGGGAAAAACATGATCCTTAAGGAACAGATGGCTTTCCTGCTGCCGGAATGCGATCACGCCGAAGAGAAGCTCGGCGGACACCTGATGGGGAGAGTCCTAAGAAGCGTATTTACAAGAAAGTGCGTCTTTGCGTCCTGACTTGGTTTTTTTGAAAAGTTTTTTATTGTTTTGCTTATTTTGCTGGACATCTGTTGGACACAGGAGACTATAATCGTGTCATCTCAATTAGGAGGACTATAAGAAAATGGCGAATTCAACCCAGCTTCAGGAGTATTTAAATACACTGCAGAATAATCACGGGGACAGTGTGGAGCATGTTAACCTGGTCGCTGCGATCAACACTCTGCTTTTTTATACAGAAAGTCTGCGCGTGCCGGATGCGTACGGACGGATTCCCTATGTCACCGCGAAGGACAGACAGAGCCTGATGGATATGCATAAGAACATTGCCGAGAAGGCGGATGCCATTCTCGGAAGCAATGACGAGACAGCGGAAGTCAAGGATCTTGTCCGGAAGATTTCCGCGCTTTCTTCGGCGAGCTTCGCGCAGTTTTCGGCGTATGACCCGGAGGTCAAAAGGAAGAGCGTGGACACGATCGAAGAGGAAGTACGGATGCTGAATGTGGACCTTCGGGGAACGCCTGATCCGGAGCGCATGGGCGCGAATATGAGTTCCCGCCAGGTTCTCTCCTTCATGGATGAAAACGGAAAAGTCATCACCGGCCTTTTCACGCCCAAAAAGCAGGTGAATTCGTATCAGGAGATCAAGAACCTCTGTGATGAATTATCGAAAAAGGCGCCGACGGAGACGGGAAAGGAGCTTCTGGAAAAGCTCTATGACAGCGCGAGAGCGAAATACGGCCTGGCTCCGAACCAGAATAATGACATGCTGCTGGATATGCTCAACAGGACGCAGAAAAAGGAAGTTGTGAACGGCAAAGAGCGCTTAAGCATGAAGGAAATCGATGCTGAGCGGCTGGCAGAGTATATTGCGCATGTATCCTCCCATGACGGAAAAAAATACACCAAAGAAGACGTGATCAACGAGGTCGGCGCCGGAAATCTGGCAGAGTTTGCAGCTAAACTTGCCGGCCATATCGGAAATATCGGCATCAATATCGGAAACGGTGCGCTCCCGGACAATTCCCGGACCGACAACCGCAATGCCGCGATGAGCGCAGTTGCGGATATTCTCGGCGTTCCGCATCTTCTCGCGCGTTCCCGTCCGATGAAGGTGACTGACCAGAACGGCAATGAAATCGAAGGCACCTTTATGATGGAGGGAAAGGGCTTAGACTATAACCGTCCGAGTTCTGAGTGCGCATTTATCGATTCGGACTCCTTAAGAGATACGGACGGAAGGGGTTTTAAAGCCCTTGCCGACCTGCAGGTGCTCGATTATATCTGCGGAAATGTCGACCGCCATCCAGGCAACATGCTCTACCAGTTTGATGAAGACCAGCATTTCATCGGAGTACAGGGCATCGATAACGACTGTTCCTTCGGACGTGCGGTGCCGACGACGAAAAACAGATCGCGTCTGGCAGCGTCGAAGGATATGCTCGTTGTGTCCGAGTCCATGTATAAGAAGATCATGAACATGAAGCCCTCGGAGCTCGTGTACGCGCTCAGCGGCTACGGCCTCTCCGGCTCGGAGCTTTCCGCGGCGGCCCGACGTCTCACGACCCTGCAGAAGGAGCTTACCGCAGGCAAAGAATATTATGATAAGAATGACCCCGAAGACAAGAACGCGAAAAAGGATGAAGAGCTTCCCCCGCTTAAGCTGGTGCCCGAGAAGGTCAGAATTGTCCCGGATGATCAGTTTAACCGCTTTACGCCGGACCATGTGACAAGGGAAGAGCGCAGAGGAAACAAGGATAATATCTTCGGACAAGCCTGCTTTGCCGTTAAAAATATGGGCCGGCAGTATGATTTTACGAACAAAAGAATCCAGGGCAAGGTCGTGATCGGCGCGGAAAACCGCAGCTTCACTTCAGAACAGATCAAAGCAAAGAATCAGGCCCATCATGTAGTGGACCTTCTGGATAAGAAAACGCACTGGTACAACAGCTCCAGAAACTACCGGGATATGGAGAAGGCAGCAGCGGAATACGAGAAATTCCAGAAACAGCTCCAGGAGCGCATCCGCCTTGCGAATCTGCCCAAGGTGAAGGCGAAGAAGGATTACCGCCTGGACATGGAAGCGATTGTGACGCCGGAGGACCTTGAGAAGATGCGCGTGCTCAGCGAGAAGCTGGAGAAGGCGACCGAGAAATATCTCAACGGAAAGCTCGGGAACGGACAGAAGCTCGAGGACTATGGAAAGTATACGAAGGAACGTATCGCTGCCGCACAGGAAACCCTGAAGGTCGCGCGTGCGAATAAGGTCATCAAGCCCTACGAGAAAGAAGCCGCAGAGATCAACGCCCGGCGCGCAAAAGAGGCGAAGGCCCGCCGGCTCGGCGACCTGCAGGAGGCAAAGGATATCAAGAAGGGAATTGTCAAGAAAAACGAGCCCCCGAAAGAGGATGTCATCAAGATCTGATCAAGCTGGACAGTTAGAGTAAAAAGCAACAACCGCCACTCGGCCAAGTGACGGTTGTTGTAAGTCTGAGACTTAAATAACTAAACTGGTTTGAGCCAACCGCCTTCCGGCAGTGCCTCTTTGTTATTATAGTTGCTTATACCAGCACTGTCAAGTACTGCTTACAGCTGCGGGCCGGCGGGTACCAGAGCCTTACCGGCTTCGTTGGTTTCGTATTTCTTGAAGTTCTTCTGGAAGCGGGAAGCAAGGTCCTTTGCTTTCTCTTCCCAGACAGACGGATCAGCATAGGTGTCGCGGGGATCCAGGATCTCGGTGGCAACGCCTTCAAGCTCGGTCGGAACTTCGAAGTTGAAGTACGGAATGGTCTTGGTCGGAGCGTTCTTGATCGCGCCGTTTAAGATCGCATCGATGATGCCGCGGGTGTCCTTGAT
>CAMOZF010000021.1 GCA_946630765.1 uncultured Lachnospiraceae bacterium
GGGGGCCTTCGGCATCCTGATCCGGCAGCAGCCGGTAGCCGGATTTGGGCTGCCCCTCGATCCGGTAGCCCTCCGCCCGAAGGGTATTTACTGCTTTCCAGACGGCTGTTCTGCTGACCTGAAACGCCGCCGCGAGCTGCTCGCCGGAGAGCGCCCTGTCCGGACGCTCCAGAAAGGCCTGCAGGATTTTGGCCTTGACTGATTGCTTTTTCATACTTTACTCCAAATGATTGTTCGGGGAACGAACGCCTGGAACGTTGTGAGTCCCGGGGTTAAGAATACGCTTTAAGAACACGCTGCCTGAGGCGAACGCCTGGAACGTTGTGAGCCTCGGGCAGTGTGTTTGTTATTGTTCCTGGTTCCACGCTCCGACGGTGAAGGCGGGCGTGCCCGGGTACCTCCGGCGGTCGAACTCGGCGGTGATGATCCGGGTTTCTCCGGGCATCATCAGCAGGTAGTTGTCGCTGAAAAATACCGGAAGAATGTCCGCGCCCTGCGCGTCCAGAAGGCGAAGCCGGACATTGAGCGCGGGCAGGGAACCGTTCGTGATTTCAAACTGCATGCGGGTCATCGGACGATTGTCCGGAGCCGCGGTGATTTCATCCTCCGAAAGAAGCCGCAGGCGGAACGCGGTGCTTCCGATCTCACGGAGCGCGCGGTAATCCTGATAGTCCTTCCGGTTATGCCAGTAGATGTTTTCTGAAAGCAGCTTTCCGGCTGCGTCTCTGAGGCTGAGCCGGAGGAAGACGAGGTCGGTGTCCGAGCAGGAGAAATCAAGGGCCCAGACGCTGAGCCCGTAGGCGTCTGAAGGCAGTGTTTCTACCGGAATGTCACGCTTTTCGAGCAGCTTTCCGTACAGATTGTAAAAGGTCTCGGTGACCGTGACATTTTCGAAGGATTCCGCGGTCGCGTTCGCAAGAAGAATCCGGTCGTTTCGCGGGTCAAGGAAGGCCTTTACCGGCTGATTTCCGGCCTTCGCGCCGAAAAATCCCCCGTTGCAGTACAGATAGTAATCGTAGGTCTGCCACATGAAGGACGGCCAGGAGGACTGGGACATCCACATCAGAAGGCCGTTCGAGAGCCGCGCGGAAAGCGCTTCGAATAAGCCGCGGTGGTGGTCGTAGTTGAGAAGCTGGGCGGCCTGGAAGAAATCCTCACAGGTCCAGGCCTCGGCGGCCTCTTTGACCATTTTCGCGACGGCGGTTTTGTATTCCGCAAATACCGGATCCGAATCCTGCGGCGACTGGCCGCGCACGCGGTCGACCGCTACCTCGAAATCTCCGCCGAGGATCATTTTCGCAGCCTCCATAAAGGTGTTGGCCGGACCGTTCATGTGATAAGTCCAGTCGTGGAGCGCCCAGGTCTCGCTGATCGGCCAGAGGTGCTCGGGCCGGACGAATTTCTTCGCGGACTCGATCTCGGGAACATTCGGAATGCCGCGCTCCGAGCGGAGCACCGAGGAGGTAATATCGTTGAAATACTGCTTCACGCCGAAATCCGGCCCCGGCTTTGCGAGGGAATATCCGCCGCCGGACCCGACGGGCGCGGAGGCGGAGTGCGGGAAATAGATCCGCGTGCCGTCAAGCGCTCTCGTGATCTTCGCAAGCCCGGCGTTGATCTCCTCCGGCGGATTTCCTTCATTCCGGCCGCAGTAGAAGGCAAGCGCTGCGTGCGAACGGGTCGCGCGGATGCGGTCGGCGGCGTTTCTGAGGAACATTGCGGGGTCATTCGGAGCCGGGCCGTCCGCGGGATTCGCGAGCCAGAAATCGTCCCAGATCAGGATGCCGTATTCATCGCAGGCCTCGTAGAATGCGGGATGCGAGGTCATGCCGACCCAGTTTCGGATCATGGTCATGTTGGCCTCTTTGTGCAGGCGGACCTTGTCGAAAAGAACCTCCCGGGTATCCTTTTTCATGCCGTCGTCGAGGCCCCAGTTGCCGCCCCGGCAGACGATGCGGACGCCGTTGCAGTAGAGGGTGAGAAGGCCGCCCTCGATCGGCGTATCAAATCTGCGCACGCCGAAACGGAAGACTTTCCGATCGCTTGTCACAGCATTTTCCGAGAGCGTAACTTCGCAGGTATATAAGGGCTGCGCGCCGTAGGTATTGGGCCACCAGAGGCGCGGCGCGGGAAGCGTCACCGGGATCTGAAGCTCCGATCTTTCGGCCCCGGGCAGCAGGATTTCTTTCCTGAATTCCGGCCCGTCCGGCAGGATCCGGCCCTGAAGGGTGACGGATTTTTCCGCTGCGCTGCAGTTTCGAATCTCCGTACGGAAGACGAGCTCGGCCTTCGTGGTATCGAGGGTATAGTGGTGCCTGGTCGCCTGCTCGACTGCCTCCGGCGACTCCGAATAAACGTGAATCGCGGAAACGATGGTCTCGACGGGATACGCGTTCAGCTCCCGTGCGCGAAGCACAGTGAAGCGCAGGTAGCGGACCTTCTCGGGCTGGACGAAATTGTGGTTTTCAATGCCGCGGCCGAAGCGGCTGAAATCAAGCGGAATGATCGCAGTCGCCCCCGGACAGGTGTCGGAAATCGCGTGGCCGGGATATTCCGACGTGCCCGCCTGCGGCTCGGCCGATTTCTTTCCGAACCAGCGGACGTCGACGGTGCCGCCGGCGTAGGCGTCGAGATTCCGGAAGTGCTCGCCGTCGTCGGAGACGGTGAGGGAGAAGGCGTCCGGATGGCGGGACTGCAGATCCGCCGCGGGCCCGTTCTCGACCGCGCCCCAGATCATCGTGACGGCGCCGATCGGCACGGGAGCGCCGAAATCGACGGTAAGACAGTCGCCCGTGCGGCCGTGCCACTGCTGCGTCCGAAGATCCGGGCCGTCTGTTATGCGCACGCCGTCCCTCTCCATGAGGTCTTCCGTCGGAATGGCCGTGCTGTCCGAAAGAAGCGAAAGGCCGGTCTCCATCCACGGATCCTCAAGGATCACATCGCCGGAGAAGCGCAGGCTGACCTCGCCGAGGATGCCGATATTTCTTCCGCGGATCGTCGGAAGCCAGTCCCAGCCGACCGAAGCGTGGCAGGTCGGGTTGTCCGCGCCGAGCAGTCCGCCGTTCGGGCCTGGCCCGTAGGCGAGTCCCTGTGTCGTCACGAGACCAGGCGTTTCATTCTGAAGGATGCGCACAAGAAGAATATTTTCCTGCCCGAACTGCACCAGTTCCGTGATGTCGAATTTCGCACGAATGAACTCGCCCTCGATCGAATGCGCCCTTTCAGGGTCTTCATTCTGAAGGAAGGTGCCGTTCAGATAGACGTCCGCCTTCCAGTTGATTTCCTGGAAATTCAGGAAAATGCGCCTGCCTTTCCGATCTTCCGGAATCTCGAAGCGGTCGCGGTACCAGAAATCCGCGGTGAAGAATTCCTCGGAAACCTGGAACTGGTCGTCGTCATAGAAAGGATCCGGCACGGCGCCGGCCTGAACATAGGAATTCAGCACGGTTCCCGGAACGATCGCGGGAAGCCAGCTGCTGTCATCGTAGCTGGCTTCGGAGAGGACAGAGACATCCGAAGGAACCTCCGAAGCCCGCTCAACCCGCCAGGTTCCGCCGGAAAGCTTCTGGGTGCCGTCCGGATCCGGCGCGGGCAGCGGCGGAAGCACATCCTCGAGGTCACCTTCCCCGAAAACACAGACACGGTACACAATCACCTGCGCGCCGCTGCAGCCCGAAAAAAGCAGCTTCACAAAGCGTGCGCGGGCCGAAAAAGTGAATTCAACGGCTGCGTCCCTTTCACCGTTCCCTTCAGTAACAAGGTGCCAGGTTTTTTCGTCCTCCGAGACCTCGATCCGGATGTTTTCCGCACAGTCGCTGCCGAAGCGGATGGAAAGACTGCTGATTTCGGCGCTTTTTCCGAGGTCGAGAAGCAGCCATTCCGCTTCATTTCCCCTGCTGATCCAGGGAAGATCGACGGTGTTTGTGACAAGGTGTCCGGTATGACTGTAATCCGCGGCGCTTGAATGCCACACGGCGCGGTTTCTGGCAAGATCTTTTGGCATGGTGGGTCTCCTTCAGGTAGTAGTATTTTAAGCTTGTATCATTTTTAGCAGCAGCCGGTGATTTCCAGAACGCCCTGAACCGGCCCTTCAAACGCGAGATATCCCTGTTCGAAGCGGAAGGACAGCGCTTCGCCGTTCATTAGCAGGCGCTTTGCCCCCCGAAGGAAGGGCAGGAAAAGCCGGTCCACAGAGAGCCAGCCCTCGCAGACCGTCAGCCGAAGAAGCGTCCCTTCCTGCAGGATCTCGAAGCTTCCGTAGGCGTCCTGAAGAGACCAGAAGGCGCCGAAATCCGCGCGGCGATCAAGAAGCGTACGGTCGTGAAGATCGGTTTTCTGGAAATAGTATTCCCCGTTGAAAAGCTGCGCCTCGGTGCCGCGCTGACCCCGAGCCGATGCCGCCGAGCGGGAAGATGATCTCCTTCGTAAACTCTTTTTCGTACAGCAGGATGTCTCCTTGTTAAAGCTTGATGTTGACCCAGTTTCCTTTCTTTTCACGGACATGCAGGAGCACCCAGCGAACCACCGCGTCAATGTCGAAGCTGATCCAGGGGCCAAGGTATGCGAGGTAGGCATTCGGGAAGAGATGATTTAAGGGGTAGCAGCAAAGCCAGGTCAGAAGCGGCCTGAGGATTGCGACGCTGATCAGGGAGACCAGCGCGACATAACGCACGTCGCCCGCGCCCCGGAGGCAGCCGGCGATCATGACGCGCATATTCTGCGGATAGATGCCAAGAAGCAGCACCAGGAAAGAAATGGAGCAGCCGAAGATGACGTCCTTCTCTTCCGAGAAAAGCGTCGGCATCCAGTTTCTGCCGAAGAAGGTCATCAGCATAATCGCGATCGACACGAAGATGCAGATCCTCTCGCCGACCCGGACGTAGGCCATGGCCTTTTTCTTCCTGTTAGCGCCGAGCGACTGCCCGACAAGGGAGGTGCAGGCGGAGCTGACGCCGTCACCGAGACAGAAGGTCAGCGAGCTGACCTGCCCGACGATCTGAGAGGCCGCGAAGGCTGTAGTTCCGACGCCCGCGATCAGCTTTCCGTTGATCAGGAAGCCGATCCGCATGCAGACCGACTCGAGGATGGTTCCCGAGCCGACGGTGATCACGGAGCCGAGCGTGCTTTTGTCAAAGCGGAAGCCTGTGAATGGCCGGAGCGAGAGATAGCCGCTCTTCTGCATGACGACAATGATTGCGATGATGCTTGAAACAATGGTCCCCGCGGCCGTCGCGATGCCGGCGCCCATGACGCCGAGGGCCGGAAAGCCCAGATGCCCGTTGATCAGGCAGTAGTTCAGGAAAATGTTCACGATATTGGCCGTGACATTCACGATCATCGTGATCCGGGTCTTGCCGATGCCGCGCATCGCGGAGCAGATGCAGATGGCCCAGCAGTTCGGAATGAAGGCCGTTGAAATGGCGCGGAAATAGATCACAGCGTCGTCCAGCGTATCCTCTGCGGCGCCTGCAAGCCGAAGAAGCGGCACCGCGAGCGCGATCCCCAGCACGGTCATCGCGACGCCGATCAGCGTCACGAGAAGAAGGGACTGCTTGAGACAGGAATTTGCCGCATCCTGTCGGCCTTCGCCCTTTCTTCTGGCGATCACGGCCATCGTGCCCGTGCAGATCGCCTGCGCCACCAGAAGAATGATCATCCGCGGCTGCGCGCAGAGTCCGACCGAGGTAATCGCCGCCGATCCCAGCTTTCCGACCATCATCGTATCGAAGGAATTCATCAGCGTCAGAAGAAGCCCTTCCAGCGCCGCCGGCCAGGCGATGGCGATGACATTTTTATACATGGAGCCCAGCGACTCCGTCTCTCCCTCGTCGCGCGTGTAGCGGAAGGAGAGCAGCATATTGGAGAATCTATTCTTAAATTCCATAAAAAATGAACCTGGTTTCTGTAAACTCTGTGACACCCTGATGGGATCCCTCGACTTCGCTCGGGATGACACCTCCCCTCAGGACGACATACAGCTACAGTATAGCACAGTTTCAGAAAAAAGTTAGGGAAATTCAAAAAAGTTTGTGATATTATAAAACTCAGTGCATCATATCTATGTACAGGCTGAAAAAGCGAAAGAAAGGAGGAGCACGCGGATGGGCGATCTGCAGCAGATATTCGAACAGCACTATTCGGACGTGTTCCGCTATCTTCGCGGGATCACGGGCTCGGAGGACCTTGCGGAAGAGCTCACGCAGGAAACCTTCTACCGCGCCGTGAAAAGCCTGAAATCCTTCCGCGGAGACTGTGATGTCCGGGTCTGGCTCTGCCAGATCGGGAAGAATCTCTACTATGAGTCGCTTCGGAAGCAGCGGAAAGAAAGCTCCCTCGAGGAATTGACGGGAAGTGCGGAGCCGGAAAGCCCGGATGTGCCGTTTGAGTCGCTTCTGATGGACAAGGAGCAGGCGCTACAGATTCACCGGGCGCTGCATGAGCTTCGGGAGCCCTACAAGGAAATCTTCTCTTTACGGGTCTTTGGCGAGCTTTCCTTTAAAGAAATCGCCGCCCTTTTCGGGAAAACCGAGCACTGGGCCTGCGTAAGCTACCACCGGGCGAAGGAAATGATCCGGAAGAGGATTGAAGAATAGGAGTCTGTCATGTCTGAAAAGAAAAAAAAATGTGAGATCGTGCAGGATCTCCTGCCGCTCTACGCGGAAAATATGGTGTCGGAATCGAGCCGGGAAATGATCGAGCAGCATCTGCCGGCGTGCGAGGACTGCACGGAGGCTTACCGGCGGATCAAAGCGCCGGAGCCTGCGATCGAGAAGCATAAATCCGAGGCGGAGAGTCTGAAAAAGTTTGAAAAAAAGCGCCGCCTGAAGCTCGGCTGGCGGATCGCGCTGATCGTGATCGGCGCTGTGATCGCCCAGAACCTCATTGTCGGCGGACTTGCTTTTCTGTTTATCTACGGGGCGGCGAATTCCGGGATCGATGATGATACCGACGTCCGGAACTACAGCAAATACATGGGCGAACAGGCGGACGAAGAGTACCGCTCGAAATGGGGCATGGACCAGTCGATTTTCCCGGAGGAGATCAGCATGGACATGGAGGTCCTCGAGTACCGCATGACCTACTATAACCCCTGGGACGCTCAGTATTTAAGCTACCTCACGGTGAAGTACGATGATGAGGATTACGCTTCGGAGCTCGCGCGCCTCGAAGCCTATGAATCCACGCCCTATAAGGGCTACTACAGCGTGACCGGCTTCGCAAATCCCGAGAATCCGATCGCCATGTACGCGGATTCCTACCAGGGCTTCGTCTACGCGATCCATACGCCCGGCGAGGATGGCAAAATTCAGGAGAACACGATCACCTATGTGATGATCATTTTCTGCAACTATTTCATGGACCTGAAGTATGAGGACTACATCCCGGCGCGCTACCTTCCGGAGGGCTTCAACGCCCACTCCGGGAACCCTTATGAGGAGGAGAAGCGGGAGGAGATGAAGTAACACCTGATTCAGGAAACGCTTATATTTTGGACTCAAAACCCCAAAAACCGGATAAGATCACGTCCGCCCTTTTTCCAGTATTTATGTGCCTTTCAGCTGGTTCGATGAAGCCGGAAGCTTCTGAAACCCGCAGAAATGCTGGATTTTGGGCGGACATTTTCATTCCAGGACGACAGGCGTCGAAGGGGCAGCGCTGCGAAGAATCTTAAAAAACGAAAAGAAACTGAAATCATGTTTATCATGTAGCAAATCTGAAAAGATGACGATATATCTAATATAGGGAGAGTGTGGCCACAGTTCTTTCTTTATAGTTGAGTTGTTTTTCAATCATAGTATATTGCTGATTCACATTACTTTGAATTGGCAATAGCTGACATTTTGTTGAAGGGAGAAAACGATGAAAAGATTTGCAGCATATTTGACAGGCATTGCATTGCTTTCGGCTACATGTATAATGATCAGTGGATGTGTGTCATTCGCCAGAGCGGAAGAATTTGAGAATCCCCCAGAGAGAGAAACTTTAGAATCCATAGTGGCGCAAGAAGAGAGTGAAGAGGTTTTGTCATCAACGGCATCTGCTGCGGAAAGCGCCGTATTTTCATATGGATTAGAACTTATCAGCGATGTACCGGAGACTGTAGAAGTCTGGATCCGTGATCATGCTGATATGATCTTTGAGCAAACAGCGCTGGATTATAAACTCGAAACAGGAAACGATGCTGAGAGGATCGAAATCTTATACCCCTTTATCGTTTATCAGGAAGACAAGTTCTCCTCTGGCAATAGAATCTGGTATTATCCTGTGATCATCAATGATAAAGCACGGTTTTCTGTTGCATGCTATATTATGGATGGCGTTGTTCATGGCGGGAGTGAAACCGGTGAGTTCAACGGATTCCTTGATCAGTGTGCCGAGAGTCGCAGTGTTCACAGACTTTATATGACTATGCATAAACAGGATTATACATTTGCAGAAGAGGGCACAGAAAGTGGTGATATCTATACTCGCGAGTATGAATTGAGAAGCGTGGATGCAAGAATCGGAGAAGCTTCCCCTGTTTTCCTTCAATACGCTGGTCATTAACATATATTGCATAAAATCCCTGCATCCCGGATCTAGTGGACGAAGGGTGCAGGGATATAAACTGGTATTGGATCGTTAATCGAAAGTATTACAAAACTGCAAAAAGGGAGACACAAAGAATGGACGATAGCTCAATTCTCCGCTTGTGTCAGGCAAGGGATGAGTCGGTGCTGCCTGCGCTTATGGAGAAAAATGATGCATATCTTATGAAAATTGCCCGGAATTTTCTTTCTGATAATGAAGATTGCAGGGAATGTCTGAATGACGCCTATTATCGTTTTTGGAAAGGAAAGCCTCCGGGACGGTCTGATTTGATTCGTCCGGCTCTGGTAAAACACGTCAGAGAAGCGGCAATAGATATTTATCGGAAGAATCACAGAAATAAGAGAATCAGTTCGGAGTTTAGCATCTCTCTTGAGGAGTTGTCTGAGATCATTCCTGATTCGACATATGACCCGCTGAATATCGTTGAAATAAAAGAACTCGCATCGAGCATAAATCAATTCCTCAGTGAAAGACCGAGATGGGTAAGGACTATTATGATCATGAGATATTATTACGCTGATTCAATTTCGAATATTGTTGCGAAGACTGGTTACAGCAGATCAAAAGTCACGGTAACACTAAGCAGAGAAAGAAAAAAATTAGCGGATCATTTACGTAAAGAAGGCTTTATAGTATGAAAACAGAAGATCTTGTGAGCGCATTCAATGAAGTGGATGCCATGTATTTAATAGAGACAGAAAAAATACGATGCCTGAACGAGAGAGGGCACAGAATAAGAGTGATGCTTGTTTCCGTGGCTGCAGCTGCAGTAATATTTGTAATATTATGGATTCTGGTTAAGGGCAATATAACTCAAAAGAATAATGTTTCTGAAAGTGTGCCAACATCAGCGTTGTTTGAAAAGGTAGAAACAATGCCTGCCGGGACCGAAGAAGATATTTCCGGCGCTGTCTCGATTCCTGACTTTTACGGATTGAAGCATGAAGAAATCCCTGAGGAAGCCGCTGAATATCTTTCCGGGATGGAGGAACAGATAAAGCGATCGATTGTTGATTTTGGAATTTCCGAAGATTATCTGCAAAAAGAAAAAAAAGTATATCTTCTCGCTCCTTTCTGCATTTATCACGAAGAAGATGGAGCGTACATTCCTATGAATCGTTCTGCTCTTCTATTTCCTGTTGCTTCAAATAACACGATTATCGGCATTTTGCAGCTTACTGAAGCTGGTAACGAATGGACTTATGCTCTTACCGCTCAGTATGCCGGTCTTGTCCAGGAAATGTGTATCGATAATGCGGATCGAATCCTGATATTTCATGAAGATGAACAGACGCCCATTACCCTGTGGCTGCCGGAAACTGCGCCTGTTCACACATCTGAGGATAATATATATAAGGTTCTTGAAAATTTGCATGAATACAACAGGAACAATTGAAGGATGTTCCGCGCTTGCGGCAGGCATTTCTGCCCTGTGGAATTACGCATCGGAGAATACCCGTTAAGAAGGCGTTTGTAAGTTTTCACAAAGGCAGTTTCTTTCCTCCAAGCCAGGTTTCAAGGACCTTGATTTCGTGAAGCTTTTCCGGTTCCGTATCGAAGGGATTCTGTGAAAGGACGACGAAATCCGACAACATGCCGGGCTGAATCCGTCCTTTGATTGTTTCCTCGAAGCTTGCGCGCGCGCCCGCCTGGGTAAAGCTGTCGAGTGCCTCCTGCACGGTAAATGCCTGATCGGGAAGATAGGGACCGAAGCCGTCAAGCGCGCATCTTGTGACGGCGCACTGAATCCCGGCCATGACATCCGGCAGCTCCACCGGGCAGTCGGAGCCGTTGCTGACTGTGAGACCCGCGCGCAGCAGCGTTTTCCAGCTGTAGCTCGTGTCGGCCAGCGTTTCCGGTACAAGCACGCGGACAATGTGGTTGTCATAATCCAGGAAAATGGACTGTGCGTAAATGTGGACCTTCAGCCTTGCCATCCGTTCAAGCTGATTGGCTCTTGTGATCTGGCAGTGCACGATCCCGTGCCGGTGATCCGCCCGCGGATATTCCCGGAGCGCGTCTTCGATGGCGTCGAGGACTTCATCCAGACAGGCGTCGCCGATCGCGTGGACGGCGACCGACATGCCGTTTCTGTGGGCGAGAGAGACCATTTCCCGAAGCTCTTCCTTCGAAAACAGAGAAAATCCCTGCTCCTGGCCGTCGGTATTCAGGTAAGGCATGGAGAGATGCGCCGTGCGGCTCCCCAGAGACCCGTCCCCCAGAAGCTTCAGCGGTCCGATCCGGAAGAATTCGCTGCCGGTTCCCGTGGTGTTGCCGGCTTCGATGAATCCGCGAAGCAGGGCAGGATCGTTGAAATTGCACTGCTCCGTTACGCGGAGGGTGAGCTTCCCTTCCCGCTCGAGCTCCTGATAGGCCTCGTTGATCAGCTGCCAGGGAACACTTCGGAAGCTGCTGTAGTCGTCGGTCTGCACGCTCGTGATCCCGTATTTGTTGGCCTCCTTCATCGCGGCCTGCAGCAGGATCTTCAGGGTCTTTTTATCGGGAACAGGCGTCACCGGATTCAGAAGCTCGATGGCATTCTCATAGAGCCGCCCGTCCGGTTCACCGTTTTCATCATGTCCAATGGAGCCCCCTTCGGGGGCTTTTGTGTTCCGGTCGATCCCGGCAAGCTGCAGCGCTTTGGAATTGATGACGCAGCAGTGCCCGCAGGCCCGGGTAATGCGGATCGGCACCTGTGCGCTGATTCCGTCGAGATCAATTCTGTCAGGCATCCGGCGGACGTCACTGAAATAGTCCTGATTCCAGCCGCGTCCCACGAGCCATTCGCCGCTTTCGGGCGGACGCGTCTGAAGCCGCTCGGAAAGTGCCGAAAGAAGCGCCTGAAGAGACCCGGTCGCCTTCGCGAGATTGACACTTCGGAGGCTGTTTCCGTAGTTCAGCAGATGCATGTGCGAATCGTTGAATCCGGCGCAGACAAAGCGCCCCTGAAGGTCGATCCGCCGGTCCTCTGCACCCGTCAGCCGGAGAATTTCCTCATCCGTTCCGACCGCCGCAAAATGCCCCTCTGATACGAGAAAGGCTGTCTTTAGCGGCAGCTCACCCGAATATACGGCACCGTTATAAAACGCAGTATTCATAGTTTGTCACCTCCGGTCTAAGTAAAAAAACTGTCATCCCGAGCCTGCGGTCACGGACAGTACCCTCCAGGGGCCACTCCTCCGAGCCTGCGGTTACTTGCAGTACCCTTCATGGGCCAATCCCCCGAGCCTGCGGTTACGGACAGTACCCTCCAGGGGCCACTCCTCCGAGCCGAGGGTAATGGTGTTCCTTCTGAGGAGACTTGGTCGTCTCCGAAGAAGGAACACCATCCCGCAGGCGAGTTCTGATAATCCCCGCAGGCGAGTTTAGCCTTGCCCCGCAGGCGAGTTCATGAGAGCAGTCCGGCGCGCAGCAGGCTGCGGCGGATGAGTTTTCCGGCGGTCAGGGCGACGACGATTTTCGCAAAATCGCCGGGCAGGAAGGGCACGACGCAGACGGAGAGCGCATAGGGG
>CAMOZF010000022.1 GCA_946630765.1 uncultured Lachnospiraceae bacterium
TCTTTTTCATCCTTCCAGACTTCTTTTGCCAGTCTGAACACCGCCCAGCCCTTCGCCATCTCTTAGATCAATTTGAATTGTTCTCCGGCTGCTGCCGGTTCGCCGCAATGATCTCTGCCAGCGTAATGTGAGGATTTCTGTAGCGTTCTTCCGGATTCACTTCCGTATCGCCGGCAAATTTGATTGCCTTCTTCGGGCAGGCCTGAATACAGGCCATGCAGTTTGCGCAGTCCGTGTAATCATAATCGGGCTTTTTGTCAATGATGCGGATGCAGCCCCGCGGGCAGACACGTGCGCAGGTTCCGCAGCCGATGCATTCGTCCGTGACCCGGTATAACGGAAAATGGAACAACGGGCCGTTTTCCGCGATCATCTTTTGATAGAAGCCGTAGAATGCCGTTTCCTCCTCGGTCGCAGTCTGGATCATCTTCTTTCCTTCGTTGATGTCCGCCCGGATTTTTGCGAGATGCTCGTCGACTTTCTTCTCGGGATCGATTTTTCTCTGTTCCGCCATATCGAAAACGAGCAGTGCGTTATCGAGCATGATGACTGTATTGATGTAATCCGCCGGCTTTCCGATCGATTTCAGATAATCGTTCATCCGCTCGGCGACGCCGCCCTGATGGCATCCGAAGGTAACGACAAGATAAAAGTAGTCGGTCTCAAAATCCGAACCCTGGATAAAATCCCTGACCAGCTTCGGCACTTCAAACTCGTAAAGCGGGCAGACGATACCGATTTTATCCGCCTTATAATGCCGGTTCTTCTTTTTCAGCTCCTGAGGAATACTGTACCGTTCCTCGTCAAGCTGTTTTGCGGCGTACAGACTGTTGCCGGTTGCCGTAAAATAAAAAACCATGAATGATTCCCTCCCTGTTTAAGACTTTCACTCCATCACACTCTCATAACTATTCTGCTCCACGTTCGAAATCCGAGACAGTCAGAACCACACAAATACCGATCTGAACCATGGAATGCAGATCTTTTCGCCCATCGTAATCTCCGAGATCTCCCCTGTCGAAGGATCATACAGCATGGCATTCTTCTTTGTTTCGTGCTGAAGCAGTACATCCCGGTCTTCCCGTGTATTGTTCAAAATCATCCAGAGTTCTCTGCCTTCTTTCTCAAATCTGCCCTTGATGATCGCCGCGTTATCGCTCTTTGCGGTGAAAGTGCTGTCGCACAAATCAAGCCAGGCAAGAATCTCTTCATCGGAAACTGCGGCAAAATCCTTCCTGCTCTCTTTCCTGTCCACCGGTCTTTCTGTCCCAAGCATCGGAATTTTATTCTGAAAAAGCACCCGAACCCCGCGGTCCTTCAGCTTTTTCAGGGCCTCGTAGCTTTCATCATACAGAATGTCCATGGCCGGAAGAATAACCGTTCGAACCGGATGCCCGGAAATTTCCGGTTGTTCTTTCTCTGCGGCAGCAAGAAGATCCTCCATATCCGCGTAATAGAAATCATGCCCGCTCTCGTAGATCTTTTTCACAAGAGGCTGTACGGCGTTATCCGTATCACCTGTGAAATCACCCATCGTATAGGACGGAATCAGCTTGCCCTGAGTATCCTCAATGCCATAGTAGACAAAGGTACTGCAGTCGTTAACGCAGCCGTCGAGCATATGCGAAATCCGCCCGACGTACTCGTTGAACCAGTTCGCCTCCTGCTCATTCAGCGGTCCGTTCTCGCCCTTCAGCTTCACGGGATCATATTCTTCAAAATTGTTGAAATAATAAGAATTCACCTTCCGGACGCCGCCGAGGAACAGAAGCCCGATAATCGCGCACATGTTGTCGAGGTGATGCTCCATAAATGTCGGAATATTCACGACGGGGCAAAGTTCCACCATCATGCCTGGCAGATTGTTTTTTCGAACCGCCATCTGCGGGTGCTTGGCGGCATTGTAGTTGTAGATTTCCGGATAGCACTCCAGGATGTCCATTCCGGGAAGGCCGGCACAGCGCAGTGTTTCGATGTAAGAGCCATAGTCCAGCACGTTTCCGAGAATATTTTCCTCCCCGAGATAATGTCCGGAAATTATGGTTCCGTGGTCCCTGCACCATCGGTTCAGCTGACCGGTATAGTTCCTTCCGATCAATTTTCCGACAAGCTGGTAGAAGCGGATCCTTTCAGGCGCCGCGGATGTGTCACCTTCAAAAAGATGATGCAGCACAGGCTCGAGACGTGTGCCGTATTCCAGCTCATATTCCTCAAATAGTCCGTCCACCCACGGAGCCAGCGCGAAGGACCACTGGACAAAGGGGGTCATATGGCGCACCATCAGCGAAGGCTCATCCGTGAAGACCGCTTCCGCTCCGGGAAACGCCTCCGGTGCTTCCTCAGCAATCGGTTCATAGAAAAGATCAATGAAGCGGCGAACCGCCTTTTCGTCCATGATATTGATATAAGGGCCGACCGCCGGAGTATTCGCAATCTGTGAGCCTTCCTGGGCGGTCCGGACTGCAAAGATAAACAGCACATCGTCCTTCAGAAGATCCGTCTCCAGCGATCTTTCGGTAAAGGGAACCGCTTCCGCTGCATCCTCATCAAGCGCTCTCACAGGAAATGCGCTGTCCCATCTGAGACGAACCGGAATCTTCATTGCCCAGACGATTTTGTCGGAATCATCATCGATATGGTAGGTGAAATGCTCCGCGGCATAAGCCATATGCCGGTGCATGTAGAGTCCCTTCGCCACCAGTTCCGGATGCCCTGCCGTGCTCATACCGCCTGCAACGCCGGAAGGAAAGCCCTTCTCATCATACAGAAAATAACCGAAATTCCGTCTTTTCAGCTCATCCGTGATTTCTCCCAGCTTCTTACAGTCCTCGCGGTAATGATCATTCGGCGCATCCCGGTCCGGATTCGTGACAACACCGCCGTAGCCGAAAGCTTCCACGGCGTCCAGATGTCTCACATAATCATCCGCAAAATGATGGATGATCGGTTTTACCCGGTACTTCCGGTCCGGACAATTCCATTGATTGATATCAAATTTCATGGCTTCCTCCGTTAATTTAAGTGCTGACTGATCCATATTATTTCATTGATACCATTATAATCAAGAGCAATCAAGAGATAAAGTCTCATTTCTTAACAATTCTATTAGGTTTATCTTATAACCTGCGACTTTCCGGGCCACTATGGTTCTCTATTATTAGTTTTTGCTTATAAGCTTGCCAACAATCCAGGCTTCAAATAATCCATGACTTAATGTAGAATATTTCATAGAAAGTGCTCATTCAGGAAAAGGAGGTAGCGTGATGAACAATTTCGTATTCAACAATCCCGTTCGTGTATATTTCGGGGAAGGAATGATGCAGTATGCCATGGATATGGAACTTCCCAAAATCGGAAAGCGTGTACTTCTCGCTTATGGCGGCGGTTCCATCAAACGAAACGGTGTCTATGACAAAGTCATCGGTATGCTGAAGGCGGCCGGGAAGGAAATCATCGAGTTTCCCGGGATCACGCCGAATCCCCGTTACACAGAAGTTCAGGCCTGCGCGAAGCTTGCCCGCGAAAATGAAGTCGATTTCATGCTGGCTGTCGGCGGCGGCTCAGTCATCGACTGCGTCCGCACAGCGGCGGTACAGGCGCTTCTTGATGAAGATATCTGGACTGTTGAAGTTGAAAGACATGAGCTTCCGAAAGACGCGATCCCGATGGGCATCGTACTCACGCTCGGCGGAACCGGCAGCGATATGAACTGGCTCGCAGGCATTAATGATGAAGAGCGCCATGAGAAAATCACCTATGCCGGAAAGCATGCGGAATTTGACATCATCGATCCTTCATTCACAAAAAGCGTTCCGATGGGGCAGCTTCTGACCGGTGTTTTCGACACGCTGAGCCACTTCATGGAAACCTATTTTGGAAAAGGCGAATGTGTCAGTGATGAAATCATGGAATCCATCATGGCAAATGTCGTTAGAAACGCCCGCATCATCAAGAAGAATCCGGACGATGACAAGGCAAGAAGTGAGCTTCTCTGGGACTCTTCTCTTGCGTTCAGCGGTCTTCCTGCGGCAGGAAAGATGACGGATTTCCAGTGTCACAGCATTGAGCACTGGATCAGCGGCTATACGGACGCCAACCACGGCCGGACGCTCGCTGTCCTGCACCCGGTCGTTTACCGCAGGCTTTGTGAAGCAGAACCCGGGAAGTTTGCCCGGTTCGCCGGAAAAGTTATGGATATCGATACGGAGGGCATGACCGAAAATGAAGCCGCGCGTGCCGGCGTACAGGCCCTTGAAAATTTCATCCGTGAGCTCGGTCTTCCGACTACTTTCGAAGAACTCGGAATTCAGACAGACGACGAGCTCCTCGAGACCATCGCAGATCACTGCCTTCCAAACGGCGGCTGCCGTGTGCAGTTCACCAGGGACGATTTTCTTGAAATTCTGAGAGAATGTGCAAGATGAAAAAAACAGCAAAACCCAAATTCTTCTACGGATGGGTCAGTGCAGCGGTCTGTTTCCTGATCGTGTTTGCGGCAACCGGAGCTGCCGCGCTGACCTTCAACATTTTCACGATTCCCGTGACCGAACACTACGGGATCTCCCGCACAGGCTATTCCATCACCGTCAGTCTGGCCTCCGTCATCAGCGCGGTCTGCTATTTCTGCTATGGGCCGTCCGTGCGAAAAATCGGCGTAAAACGCTCGATTATCATCGGTCTTTGCATGTACGGCCTCGGACTGGGACTGTTTGCATCGGGGCTGGGCGTCTGGACGCTGTATGCCAAAGCAGTTTTCTGCGGTATTGCAGGTGTTTTTATCAGTTCCTCTGTCCTTACGCAGATCATCAACAACTGGTTTGTCGAGAAGCGCGGGCTTCTGATCGGAATTATCTGTGCCGCGAGCGGCATCGGCGGTTCTGTTTTCTCACCGATCCTGGGGGCTGTCCTGGAAAAAAGCGGCTGGCAAACAGCCTGCCTTCTCCTATGTTTCCTGGTTTTCCTCTGTGTACCAGTCACTTGGATTTTCTTATCCATTGACCCCGAGGAGAAAGGCAGTGTCGCCTACGGCAAAAGTACTCAGGCGGTGAAACATGATCTGCCGGAAGAGAACATGCCTACCGGAAAACTTCTGAAGGATTATCGTTTCTGGCTTATCACTCTCGCTGTTTTCTTCATCAATTTTTCCATGACGCCGTCCTACAACAATGTCACGCCGCACCTCATAGACTCCGGCTTCGCGCCGCTGTGGGTAACCGGCATCGCGATGGTTGTGCTTCTGATTTCCAATGCCGCAGCAAAGCCTGTCATGGGGATTCTGAATGACCGCTTCGGCGTTCTTTCAACGATTCTGATCACCTGCATTCTCTGCACCGCTGCGCCTTTCATGATGTCTTTTGCCGGAAGAAGCGGCAGCGCATTTGCAGTGACCACCGTCGCATTGCTCGGTTTCGGTACGCCCGTTACAACGGTTGTGATCCCGCTTGTGATCAGCCGGATCTTCCCTGCGAAAGCCTATAATACGATGATTGGGCTCACGATGGCGGCAGGCTATATCGGCACAACACTCGGGACTCCGATTTCCAATTACATCTATGACACCAGCGGATCTTACCGAGCATCCTACTGGATTTCGGCTGTGACGGCAGCTGTCACACTGATTCTCATGCTTCTGTCGCTGATCAGAAAGGACAGAAGAGGCGCGGACCTACCAAAAACTCAGAAATCAGCTGTCAAAACCGCTGCCTGAATGCAGACAAATATAAAATACAATCAATATAAAAAAGAGGTGGAAAATGTTTACAAAAAAGAATTCTCTGAAAGACATTATGACAGACTCCCGCATCGCACCGTATGCCGATCGGGTGGTTGTCGGACTGGACCTTACTCAGGCGCCATTCTATGAGACGACAATTGAAGAGCTCTCCCGTCAACACATGTTCCATGGCTACACGCTTCTGAACGGCTTCAACCGGCTTCTCGAAGCGGTGGAGGACGGTGCGTTCTTCTACCCCCTGTATACGGAAGAAGAAATCCAGGCAGATCCGAAGAAAGCAGAAGCCTGCTTCATGCTTTTCCCCTCCATGGATCCCGAGGCGGATACGCGTCCCTTCCTTGTTTGTGTGCCCGGCGGCGGAAATGTACAGATCTGGAACATGAGCGAAGGCTTCCCGATCGCCAATCATTTCAACCAGCTCGGCTACCACGTCGTCATTCTGAACTACCGCTACGGCGGTGAAAAGCTGTATCCCGCGCCGCTTGATGATATGGCTCAGCTTCTTAGGGTGATTGAGGAAAGAAAAGACGAATTGCACTTAAACGCCGGTCATTACTTTACCGCCGGTTTCTCGGCGGGCGGTTATCTTGTCAACTCCTGGAGCACGACGAATCACGGCTACAAGGCTTACGGCCTGCCGAAGCCGGTCATGAATATCTCAGTCTACGGCTTCGTGTCCTGGAAGGGCGTCAAGGACGACTGGGATGTTGATTTCTTCGGAATTACAACCCATGGTCTGACAATCAAAGAGGCTGCGAAGACCGACTGGAACGTAGAAGAACACCTTGACGGCTTCCCGCCGACCTTTATCCTCCACGGCGACGATGACCACTCCTGCGACTGTGTCAATTCCTACATCCTGGCGGATGCGCTGAAGGAGGCCGGCATCCCTTATGTGCTGGAAATCGGCAAGGGCATGGATCACGGTTTCGGCGAAGCGCTTTTCAGCTCTCTTCGCGGCTGGCCGGAGCGTGCAGTCAATTTCCTGAATGAAATCTCGAAGTAAAGGAGGCAGCAGATGAAAATCCTGGTATTAAACGGCAGTCCCCGAAAAAAAGGCGTCACTTCTGCCATGATCGAAGCTTTCCTCGAGGGTGCAAAAGGCAACGGCCATGAGATCAGCGTGATTCAGGTCGGCAACAAAAAAATCGCCGGCTGCATGGCCTGCGAATACTGCCATACAAAAGGCGAAGGGCGCTGCATCCAGAAAGACGAGATGCAGGAAGTCTACGATGCACTCGAGGATGCGGAGATGATCCTGATCGCGTCACCTATTTACTACCACAATATGACCGGTCAGATGCAGTGCGTGATTAACAGGACCTATGCCGTCGGCGTTCCGAAAAATCTGAAAAAAGCTGCCATTTTCCTGGCTTCCGGAAGTCCGGACATGTACGGCGGAGCGCTCTATGAGTATGAAAACACCTTCCTAAGATACATGAAGCTGGAGGATCTGGGAAGGTTCACAATCTGTGATGCAGAAAGTAAAGAAGCCGGAAAATTCGATGAAATCCGCGCTTTCGGACGAAATCTGAAATAAAACACTAAGCCATCCATCCTGAAAAGAAAGCCCCCGGAGAAGCAGTGCTCCGGAGGGCTTTTTATGTCCTGCGATAGACAGGCATTTGAAATGTCCGTTCTTTTCCTTTAGAGTGGCTCAATGCTCTCCGAGCGTTCCGACACAAAGCTGATAAACTTCTTTGCTGCCGCGGAAGCTGTATTGGAAATAAAAAAGCCGTAAGGAACACGGTATTCCGGCAGGAAGGGAATTGTTTTACTGTGCGGATGCGGATTCCGCCAGCAGTTCGGAATTACCACCGGCTTTTCGTTTTTGAGGCAGTTGATCATTACCGAAGGCGAAAAAAGACTCACTTCTTCCACCTTCAGCCCCGCCTCCCTGAGGTTCTCTTTAATCCTGTCATACTCAAGCGATACGCCTTCTTCGATGGCGACAATCGTCCTGCCCCCAAGCTGTTCTTGGCTCAGGCTTTCGCAGGAAGCCAGAGGCGAATCCTCCGATACCAGAAGGGAAAGCGTTGTATAGGTGATCGGGTAGAAAGAAAAATTATTCTGCCATGCCGGTTCCTCATAGAGAATGCCTTCAATCAAATCCGTTTCAGGCCGAACATCGGTAGCGTCCTTGTTAAACGCATACGAAGAAAAAGTGACGCCGGGGTATTTTTCGGAAAACGCAGGCCAAAAATCATAGATCAGATGGGCAACGTGAACCTGATTGGTGCCAAAAAGCACATTGTCATTATAGCTGTCTGCATAGGTTGCGAGCTGTGAGCGGATCCTGCTGCTTCTTTCGATCAGTTCTTTGCTTTCAGACAGAAGATACTGTCCCGTAGCAGTTAATGACACGCCTTTCTTGGTACGGTCAAACAAGCGGACTCCAAGATCGTCCTCCAGATGGTTGATTTTCTGAATCACGGCGCTCGGTGTGATGAATGACTTCTCGGCGGCCTTGGAGAAGGAGCCAAGTTCTGCCACAAGGACGAAAAGATCCAATACATGATTGTACATAGCAGACCTCCTGCGGATTTCAGGGAACCAGTTCATCATTATTATATACGATCGAACGCTCAAAAGCAAGCGGATCGCTTTTAGAATCCGAAATGCCGCTTATCCAGGCCTTTATGTACAAAACAGGAGGGATGTACGAGACATCCCTCCCCACCTTAAGAATATAAAGGATTAATTTGCTGCTTTCCAGGCGTCCAGTGCGCTCTGATTCGCCTCGATAATCTTATCGATTCCTGCTGCCTCGAGATCCTTCAAAAACTGCGGAAGAGTCGTCTCGGGATCCGTCACGCCGCACTCAAGAGACGTCCGATAAGTCAATATGACATCGCTGACCGCTGCGTATTCTGTCTTCACAGGATCCGGGTCAAAGGCGTAGCCCATAAACTTCGACTGATTGCTTTCATTGATGTTGTTCTTGAACTCTTCCAGCTGATCCTTGTAATCTGCCGGCAGGGTGTCCCACACCAGACGAAGCGGTGTATTGCCATAAATTCCGAACCACTGATGATAACCGATTGTCTGCGGCGATTCGCCGTCCAAGTAGGTAATCCGTCCGCTGCCGTCATCCATGTACTGGTAATCCAGGTCTTCCACGCCGTAGTAGATCAGGTTGATAATGTCCTCATTCGTCCACATCATGTTCAGGAACTTCATGGCAGCTTCAGGATTCTCGCAGGTGTACGGGATCGACCAGGTTCCGGAAGTGATATTATTCATGACAAGTGTCTGAGAACGGGTATTCAGCGCCACCATCTCAAGGCCGTTTGCTGCGGACTGGGCAGGAACCATGTCAAGTTCGGTCTGAATGAAATAGCCCTTTGCTGTTCCCGCGGTTACCGCATTCTGTCCGGCTTCCATCGAAGTCGCCGCGTCTTTATTGAAATAGCCTGCTTCGTACCACTCATGCATGGTCTTGCAGAACTCTGCGTATTCTTCGGTGGCGAAAACATTGACGATTTCGTCGCCTTCTCCTTCGCCGATTCCCATGATTCCGCCGGTACCGCTGCCGGATCCAAGATAGTCCACATCGTAGAGCATGTTGAAATTATCGACACTGTTGCCGCCGCCGGTCAGATGAATCAGGGCAGTATCAGGATAAGCTTCGTGCGCCTTTGCAAGGAACTGTCCGAGTTCTTCCACGCTGAGGTCATCAAATTTCGTCCAGCCGACAGTATCAACAACTTCCTTATCAATCAGAAGGCCGTAGGTATTGCCGTATTTTTCTACAGAAGGAATACCGTAAAGCTTGTCTCCGACATAACCGCCGGGGATTGCGTCTGCTGCGGTTTCCTTAATGCCCTGACCGTACTGATCCAGAAGGTCTGAAATCTCCAAAACCATGTTCTTATTGACCAGAGACAGGAAATCCGGCCGGAAGTTCACAACAAGATCCAGCTGGGATCCCGAAGAGATCATCAGACCGACCTGTGTGGAAGCATCGCTGAATGCCAGCGGATAAAGCTCGACTTCAACATTGATTTCAGGAATGGTGATCGCATTGATCGCCTTTTCAACCTCAGCGATGTCTCTTGGGACAGCATCAAAATAAAGAGATTCTACAACGATATGAGCCGGCGCTTCTGCAGGTGCCTCGTTCTCTGTTTCGTTATTATCCGCAGTTGTTTCCGTATCAGCTGCGCTCTCAGTTACATTCTCTTCTGCTTCTGTCGTCTTGTCAGCAGAATTGTTGCCGCATCCTGCAAGCAGTGCTGCAGAAAGGGCGGCTGCAAGAAGAATTGCTACAAACTTTTTCATACATTCCTCCTTTGTATTTGTGGTTTTTTGTAGGTTAAGGCAAGCTCCGGGGCTGCCCTCACCGTACCGTTTACTGATAAAATCATTGTAAACCAGAGGAAGCAAAAGAGGAAGTATCGCTTCCTTACAATGATATAAGTCATTGCTAAATACAGCGTGCCCAAAAAGCATTTCTTTTTAGAAAATGCTTATATGATTATCAGGATTGCAAACTTCAAAAAGGCCGGAGCCTGGGATAAAATATGGATATCAAAAAACAGGAGGAACACTGACATGATTGAAAAACTGACCGGAAAAGCTGATATGCACAGCCTGGCGCTTATCAGCGATATTACTTACGCCCACCAGGTATATTGGTTCAACAACACCATGAAGCCCATGAAAATGAGCCTGATTCTTCCGAAAAACCGCCCTTATGAAAGTCCCCGTCCTCTGATTGTCTGGCTCTGCGGCGGCGGTTTTTCCGTCATGGATAAGGACGTCTGGATTCCTGAGCTGATCTATTTCGCCCAGCATGGCTATACTGTGGCAAGCATTGAATACCGCACTTCCAACGAGAGTGTTTTTCCGGACCCCGTTGTGGATATCAAGGCTGCCATTCGTTATCTGCGCGCCCATGCCGCCGACTTTTTCGTCGATCCGGAAAAGGTAATCCTTGCGGGTGAATCCGCCGGTGCCTGCCTGTCGCTTCTTGCGGCATCTTCCGACGGAATCTCCCTTTTTGAAAAAGGCGACTATCTCGAGCAGCCGAGCAGCGTTTCGGCGGTCATCGATTTCTATGGAACCGCTTACCTCGACTATGAACACAATATCTATCCGGGAGGCGAGGAAACCGATACCGGAAATCCCGATGTGAAAGCAGGCTGGATTCCTTCCATGCTGAGTGAAAAGATGCCGCCCGTCATGATCCTTCACGGCGATCAAGATCCCTTCGTTCCGATCCAGCACAGCTATGATTTGCATGAGCGTCTGCAGGAGCTGAATGTACCCTGCGAGATGCTGGTATTTGAGGGAACCGGCCACGGCGCCGATGAATTCTATCAGCCTGAAACCCTTGACCGGGTACTGGATTTCCTGAAGAGATATGTAAAATAAAAGTAACTATTCAGCACCCCATGAGAAATGCTCCGCATTTCTCATGTCGGAGGTCAGAGAGGCTTCGCCTCTAGACCTCCGGAGATAAAATCGTCAATAATCAGTCTGGAATGCAAGCATTCCATCCGTGATTATGACGGTTTTATCTGGGAGCTGAACAGTTACAAATAAAAAACAGCTGTATATAGAAAAACAAGCACGGATTCCTTCTGGGACCCGTGCTTGTTTTTCTGTTTTTCTATGTATGTCACTCAGAACATCGGCACCGGCTGGAAGTCGATCACTCTTGCCGTCTTTTCTTCCAGCTCGATGCCTTCGTCGATGACCGAGGGCGGCAGCACCTGGTGCCCGCCGGTATCACAGCCGACAGCAAGACCGCTTACATCCGCAAATCCTCTTTCTGCGAAAGACTCACCCAGCTTTACCGCAATCTTATACCCGTACGCTGACGGTACTGTTTAAGTTTATATGAAAGCCTGATAAAAGTCAAGAATTCCAAGGATCCCGTGGCTCTGATGGTTCAATTTTTCGCAGTAATCCCTTATCAGACATATCAGCTAGAAAAACCATATCGCCGATTGTCGGGACGGGCGCCCTTTTCCGATCTTAGCCACGCGATCTCTATTCATATCAAGAACATTACTGTAAAGATCAATAGAAAAGCAGTTTCATTTCGTTGTCGGAAAAAGTGCTATGAATGTAGCCCGGATCTAAAAAAAGAAATCTCGCGACCGATGATGTCCCAATTGCGGAATACGTTGGATCTTTTCTTGATAAAGACTGCCGACAGATC
>CAMOZF010000023.1 GCA_946630765.1 uncultured Lachnospiraceae bacterium
GTTAGTCAGAGAAGCCCTGATGATGCCATACCCACCCGGGCGGCGTCCGTTTTAGATTACCAGGGTGTTGACGGATTCGCGGAGGATCCAGAGGGGGATGCGGGTGCCGTCGAGCTGGAGCTCGAGGGCGGAGTCGAAGGACTCGGTGTTGCTGATGACCACGACTTTCTGGCCGTCGGGATTCTCGAAGGCGGCGAGCTTGAAGTGCGGCGGAACCTGAGAATCGTCAATGACGATGCGTTTTGCGCCGCGCTTGATGAAGCGGGAGAAGTGGCGGAGCGTATCGTAGTCCTGCGCGAAGCTGTAGCCTGAGAGGTCGCGGCGGATTTCGACAGAGCCGCGGCACTGGAAGGGACCGATATTCGGATAGCCCTGCTCGTCAAGCGCGAGATTCCACATGGTGATCGACTGGACGCCGCAGTTCAGCGCGCGGATGAAGCTCTGCGCGTAGCGGGCATAGCGGTCCTTTACGGGGGCGACGTGGCCGAAGCCGCCGAAATCATTCGGAATCATATCGCCCTCGGTCCAGTGATTTTCACATTCCGGATGGGCCTTGCGGAAAAGCTCCATCTGCTCCGGATCGCCCTCATAGGGATGCCAGGCGATACCGGCAGCGGCCTTTTTGGTCTCCGGATCGTCCATCTGGTAAATGGCTCGGTGCCACATCACGAAATTGTGGTCCATGAGCCAGATCTTCACGTCCTCAAAATCGTTCTCGTCCAGAAGTTTGCGGATCGATTTGGCGAACTTCATCTCGAAGTCCGGATGCCAGTAGCAGGCGGGCATGCGGCTCTGCTGGTCGGTTTCGGACTCATTCTGCGGCGTCAGCGCGTTGATGCGGATGCCGGCCTTGAGATAGTGCTGCAGGAACTTCAGATAGTACAGCGCGTAGGCGTCGATGTACTTTTCGATCATCCAGCCGCCCTGCATTTCGTGAGAGGTCTTCATCCAGCCCGGCGGCGACCAGGGAGAGGAGAAGAGGTAAAGGTCCGGATTGAATTCCCGGGCCTTTTTCACGACCGGAATAATGTTTTTGTCATCGTGAGAGGCGTCAAAATGCGCCATCTCAAGGTCATCCGCGACCGGCGCGAAATGATAGGGAATTTCCGCGTAGTCGCTGGATCCGACGCACAGACGCGTCACCGAGAAATTGTCTTCGTCCGGTGAGTAGACCGTCCGGAGAATTTCGTCACGGGTCTCCTCGGGCAGGCTGTTCAGAAGCACGCAGGCAGAGTCGGTGAGCGCTGCGCCGAAGCCGAGGATTTCCTGGTCCCTTTTGTCCGTGAGCACGGCTTTCGGGCCACGTGCGCCGGCTGCGGGAACCTCGCGGACTTCCATACGGCGTCCGGGGTTGGTGATGTAGAGTTTCATAGCTGCTCCTTTCTTGGGGGATTAATATTACAGTTCCTTTTTTTGGAACAACGGTTCTTTTTGAATTGTCATCCCGAATACGCCGAAGGGAATGTCATCCCGAACGCAAGTGAGGGATCCCATCAGTTCGTCGAGGAAGTCATGGGATGTCTCCACCCGTTGCGCTCGACATGACACCTTACACTACGCCGTCCACCGGCCCGACGAGCCGCAGGGGAGGACGAGGCCGGTTTCTCTGACGGGAAGGCCGATCTCGTCGGCGGAGACGGTTCCGCCGAAGCGGGACTGTACCTCGAGACCGAGAAGGTAGGAGAGGACTGCGGGGGCAAAGCCGGTGGTGTAGGAGTTCAGAAGCACAAACAGCGGATCGTCCGAGAGAAGCTGTACACAGAGCCGGACGAAGGGGTGGAACATGTCTTCGATTTTCCAGATCTCGCCCTTCGGACCGCGGCCGTAGCTCGGCGGGTCCATAATGATCGCGTCGTATTTGTTGCCGCGCCGGATCTCGCGCTCGACGAATTTCTGACAGTCGTCGACGAGCCAGCGGATCGGCCTGTCGGAGAGGCCGGAGCTCGCCGCGTTCTCCTTGGCCCAGGTGACCATGCCCTTACTCGCGTCGACATGGGTCACGGAGGCGCCGGCTTCTGCGGCGGCAAGGGTTGCGCCGCCGGTGTAGGCGAAAAGATTCAGGACCTTCATCGGCTTTCCGTCCCGGACACGGTTCCGGATCAGTTCGGAGAACCAGTCCCAGTTTGCGGCCTGCTCCGGGAAAAGCCCGGTGTGCTTGAAGGAAAAGGGCTTCAGATTGAAGGTCAGGCTGCCGTAATGAATCTGCCATTCCTCCGGCAGACTGAAAAATTCCCACTCGCCGCCGCCCTTCTGGCTGCGGTGATAATGAGCATTCAGCTTCTTCCATTCCGGGGCTTTCTGAACGTCCTGCCAGATGACCTGCGGGTCCGGGCGCCGCAGGATGTATTTTCCCCAGCGCTCGAGCTTGTCGCCGTCGGAACAGTCGAGGATTTCATAATCTTTCCATTGATCAGCCAAGATCATGCTTTGCCACCTGAATCCTTCCCAGCACCTTTCCGATGCTTTCATGGAAGACAAGATCCGCCTCTGAATCCATCGGCGTCTCGTCACGGTTGATGATTACAAGATTTTCTCCGCCAAAATAGCGCACGAAGGAGGCCGCGGGATAAACCGTGAGCGAGGTCCCGGCGATGATCAGCATGTCCGCCTCCGAGATCGCGCGCACCGCGCCGTCAACGGCCCGTTCGGGAAGGGATTCCCCGTAGAGCGTGACGTCCGGCCGGACCATTCGCCCGCAGATCGGGCAGTGCGGCACGGCTTCTTTGGATTCGATGATAAAATCCGCCGGAAGCTCGTGATGCGCGTGACCGGTGCAGTAATTCCGGAAGGTGGTGCCGTGGATATTGTAGACACGTTTCGAACCGGCCTTCTCGTGAAGGCCGTCGATATTCTGCGTGACAATGGCGGAGAGCTTTCCCGCGCGTTCCAGCTCCGCGAGCTTGTAATGTGCGGTATTCGGCTCGATGCCGCGCACGTCCAGCTTCTGGCGGTAGAATTCGAAGAAGACCTTCGGCTCGTCGAAAAGGCATTCGTGAGACAGCAGGTATTCCGGCTCGTAGGCCTGGAACTGGACGTCGGGCTTATTGTAAAGCCCGTCCTTACTGCGGAAATCCGGAATGCCGGATTCCGTTGAAACGCCCGCGCCGCCGAAAAAGACAATATGCTGTGACTGATCGATCATTTCCTGAAATGCTGCGAATTTCTCTTCGCCGGAAAGACCGTGGAACCAGGCGCGGCGCTCGCGCAGGCTGTGAAATTCCATCATTTTTCGGTTTTCCTTTCTGAGGGCGGGTGGATTTGTCTGAAAATAAGCAGGCTGAAAAGGATACACGTCCCTCTGTCTGACAGTATACCATTTCAGGCGTCGATAAACAACCAGAAAAGCCGGGGAATCTTTTGAAGTTTTGCGGGGAAAAGGGCCTTTTCAGGCTATGGACAGACGGAAGGGAATCTGTTATAATTTCGATAATAGTTATACTCGGATTCCGTATTTTTCTATGTCATTCCGAGCGACCGAAAGGGAGCCGAGGGATCCCATCCGCTCCGCTCGACATGACACAGGATATTGTACACAGCAAAAAAGAATGTATTCACTGGAGACGGAGCAGCTGTCCCGGTGCATTCTGTACGGAGAGAAGCCGGCGATTTCAAAGGAATTCTCCATGAAAAACGCCCATCTCATGGATGCGGTGCTTCAGGCCATCGGCTACACCGAAGGCTGACGGCCCCGCGCAGGTTAATACGGAACTTTATTATTTTGAATATAAAATTATAACAGGAGGACATTTTACATGAACGGTATTTATCAGTGCACAAAAGACTATCCGATTGTACAGACAAAGCAGGGAAAAATCCGCGGCTACGTCTATGACGGCGTCTTCAATTTCCTCGGCATCAAATATGCCAAGGCGAAACGCTTCCAGATGCCCGAGGATCCGGACAGCTGGGAAGGCGTGAAGGACGCGCTCGCGTACGGGCTGATCTGCCCGATCCTTGTGCCGCCGATGCCGGGCGAGGAGGTTGTGTGCCCGCACCGTTTCTGGCCGGAATCGGAGCATTGCCAGAACCTGAATGTCTGGACCGATTCGATCGATCCGAACGCGAAAAAGCCGGTAATGGTATGGTTCCACGGCGGCGGCTATTCGACCGGCTCGGCGATCGAGCATGTGGCCTATGAAGGCGACCGGCTTGCCAAGTACGAGGGTGTTGTCATGGTCACCGTGAACCACCGCCTGAATGCCTTCGGACATCTGGATCTGTCGATGTATGGCGAGAAGTACAAAAACTCGGTCAATGTCGGCATCGCGGACCTTGTGGCTTCCCTGAAGTGGGTCAAAGAAAATATCGCGGCCTTCGGCGGAGATCCTGAAAATGTGACGATCTTCGGCCAGTCGGGCGGCGGCGGAAAGGTGACGACACTCGGCCAGACCCCGGACGCGGACGGCCTGTTCCAGAAGGCGATCGTGATGAGCGGCGTCATGTCCTTCGGAAAGTCGCGCCAGAATCTCGAGCCGGATCCGAAGGAATACGTGCAGGAGCTTCTTCGTCAGCTTCAGATCCCCGAAGCCGAGGTCGAAAGCCTCGAGAAGGTGCCCTACAAGCTCTTCATCCGTGCGGTCAACAAGACCTCCAGAAAGTTCGAGGCCGAAGGAAAGCGCATCAACTGGGCGCCTCACCAGAACTACTGGTATCTCGGCGACCCGATGCAGGTCGGCTTCCGCGAACATTACCAGGAGATCCCGACCATCGTCGGAACGACGCTTGGCGAATTCTACAGAGAAGGCACGATCGACCACAAGGAAGATGTGCCCGCAGCTGAGCGTGAAAAGGCCGTTTATGAGAAGTACGGCGAAGAGAACGGCAAGAAGGTGCTCGATCTTTTCCGTGCCGCATATCCCGGAAAGAACGAGCTCTACGCGCTCGACGTGGATGTTGTCGCGCGTCCGGCCTCCGCAGACTATGTCCGCGCAAAGGCAGCCTGCAACAAGGCGCCGGTCTACGCGTATCTTTTCGCGGCCTGCTTCGGTCACGACGGCGGCAGAGCGCCCTGGCATTGCGCGGACATTCCGTTCTTCTTCCACAACACCGACCGGATCCCCTACACCCAGTCGATCGATTACACCGAGCGCCTGCAGAAGGAAATGGTCGATTCCTTCGTGAACTTCGCAAAGTGCGGCGCACCCTCCTCCGAGCTCCTTCCGGTCTGGAAGCCCTCCACGAAGGACGAGCTCGCGACGATGGTATTTGACGAGAAGAGCGAACTCCGCGTGAATTACGACGACGAACTGACGGCCTTCATCGACGAGGTGAGCCCGAAGTTTGCGTTCAACTTTATTACCCCCGACGAGGACGAAGAATCCGACCGGAAGTGGGCGTATTAAAGTGGAGATCAGAAAAGCAAATCTGCAGGACTTTGCGGCGCTTCGGCGGATTTACGCGGCGGCGCGGCAGTTCATGCGGGATCACGGCAATCCGAACCAGTGGGGAAACACGAGCCCGGAGGAGGAACTCCTCCTCCGGGATATCCGGGGAGGACATCTGTACCTGGTGACCGCCCGGCCGGTGGAAAAGGCAGGGACTGTCCCCGGAGACGAAAAATCGTCATCGGAACCTGTCCCCGTTGGCGCTTTTGCGCTTTTTACGAAGCCTGACCCGACCTATGCGGTCATTGAGGCGGAGGCTCCTGGCTTGGGACCCGGCTTTTGGCTTTCGGATGCGCCGTATGCCACGATTCACAGCATCGGCTCGGACGGCAGGGCGCACGGCGTCCTTCAGGCGGCGCTTGAATTTGCCGAGCCCCTGTTCCGCCATATCCGCATCGACACGCACGCGGACAATTTCGTCATGCAGGGTGCGCTTGAGAAGCGGGGATTTTCGCGGCGCGGGATCATTTATCTTGAGAACGGCGATCCGAGGATTGCTTACGAGAGAGTGAACTTCGGCAGCTGAGCGGCTTGAAGCTGCCGTGATTCAGCGGATTTTACTTTACAGCGGATCGGAAGAACTGCCGGGCGCGAAAAAGGAGGGACCGGCGGCCGGGGTCTGACCCGCCGGACTACTGAGAAAAGCCGCAGGCGGTTTTTATTGATTTTCATACCCGGATGTGCTAATTTATGCATAAGAATGCTGGCCGGGGGCCGAAATCAGCCGGACAGTGAAAAGAGCATATACAACAGGAGGAACATTCATGCGTTATATCGAATTCGGCACACAGAAGGCGAAGGTATCCGAGGTTGTTGCGGGCCTGATGAGAATCCCGGACATGACGATTCCGGAGCTTGAAACCTTTGTCGAGACCTGTCTTGAAGAAGGCATCAACGCCTTCGACCTTGCAAATATCTACGGCGGCGGCAAGTGCGAGGAGATCCTCGGCGACCTTCTTGTGAAGCGCCCGGACCTTCGGGACAAGATGTGGATCCAGTCCAAATGCGGCATCCATCCGGACGGATTTACCTACTTTGATTTCTCGAAGGAGCACATCCTGGAGTCGGTGGACAAGATCCTGAAACGGCTGAAAACCGATCATCTGGATTCTCTGCTGCTGCACCGCCCGGATGCACTGATGGAGCCGGAAGAGGTCGCAGAAGCATTTGACGTCCTGCAGGCGTCCGGCAAGGTGCTGGATTTCGGCGTTTCCAACCAGAATCCGATCCAGATGCAGCTTCTCGGGAAATGCGTCAAGCAGCCGCTCGTGGCAAACCAGCTGCAGCTTTCGGCCGCCTTTACGCCTTCTCTGAACGAGGGCTTCAACGTCAATATGGAAGTGGACGCCGGGATTGTCCGTGGCGCCGGAATCTTCGAATACTGCCACCTGAATGATATCGTGATCCAGGCCTGGTCCTCGCTGCAGTACGGCTATTTCCAGGGCGTCTTCTTCGGCGTTCCGAAGTACGAGGCGCTGAATGCCGTGATCAACCGGATCGCGGAGGAGAAGGGCGTCACAAATACCGCGGTCGCGCTGGCGTGGATCCTTCGCTATCCCGCGAAGATGCAGGCAGTTATCGGCACGACGAAGCCCGAGAGGATCCGCGAGTCGGCGCGCGCCTGCGACTTCACCCTTACAAGAAAAGAGTGGTACGAGATCTACCTTGCGGCCGGCAACAAGCTGCCGTAACAACCAGGCTTCCCCTTGGAGGCTGCTAAAGGCTTCCTTTTGAGGCCACTAAAGGCTTCCCCTTGAGGGGAAGCTGTCTGCGAAGCAGACTGATGAGGTGTCTATGTTAACTGACAACTTATCCGCACTCCGCTTTTCCATCGGATACGGAAAAAACAATTTCACGATGTCGCACGGCTCCTTCAGCTACGACGAGGAGTTTACTTACCGGAAGGCGCTGCGCTTTGCCGGTACGGAAGCCGCAAAAGATCCGGCGGCGGGAAGCGAGGCGCTTCCCCTGATCCTGGTCTACGAGGACCCGGATGCGCCCGTCGAATATCTTCTGCAGCTTTCCTGTGAGGATGACAATGAAGTGCTGCGCTATCTGGGCGCGCGCGGGAAAAAGGATTCGGAGATTCTTGTGAAGCCGCTTCTTCCGAACCGTTTCTGGATCAGCATTCCTTCGGAGCCGTCGGAGCATTTCTACGGCGGCGGAGAGAACTACTCCGAGTGGGACCTCAAAGGTCTTGTGCAGCGGGTCTTTGTCGCGGAGCATCAGAACAGCAAGAGAATTACGGAGAAGCTGACGCGAGAGGCGCAGTCCGGCCCGGACCCGAAGCATAAGCTTCCCTACAGTGAGTACGAGTCCTACTATGTGCAGCCGACCGTGGTTTCCTCGCGGAAATATTTCATCCACTGCGACACGAAGCTCTATATGAAATTCGACTTCACGAAGCCTTCGGAAACGACGGTGTATCTTCAGGAGGAGCCGAAAATCGTGATCGGACAGGCGGATTCCTTCCCGGCGCTCAGTAAGAAGCTGCAGAAGCTCCTTGGCGGGCAGAGAAGACTTCCCTCCTGGGTCTATGACGGCGTGATCGCGGCTTCGCAGCGGGGTTCTGCGGAGGTCGACCGGAAGCTTCAGAAGCTCCTCGACGCGGGCGTTCCGACCGTCGGCTTCTGGTGCCAGGACTGGTGCGGCTGCAGGAATAACACCTTCGGCTACCAGGTCATGTGGAACTGGGAATACGACCGCGAACTCTACCCCGATCTTCCGGAGAAGATCAGGGAGTGGCGCGCAAAAGGCGTGCGCTTCCTCGGCTACATCAATCCCTTCATTGCGCTCGAGCGGAACCTTTATCCGGAGGCGCATGAGAAGGGGTACCTTGTCAAAAACGCCGCAGGAGAGGACTATCTTGTGGAAATCACGGTTTTCCCCGCGGCGATGATCGATTTCACGAATCCGGAAGCCTACGACTGGTACAAAAATATCATCAAGAAAAATATGATCGGCATCGGGCTCTCGGGCTGGATGGCGGATTTCGGCGAATATCTGCCGACCGACGCGGTGCTCTATAACGGCGAATCCGCGGAGCTCTGGCACAACCGCTGGCCGGCGGTCTGGGCGCGGATGAACCGCGAGGCCGTGGAGGAATGCGGCATGGAGGACGAGATATTCTTCTTCATGCGCGCGGGCTTCACGGGCTCTGTCGCAGATTCTCTGACGATGTGGACCGGCGATCAGCATGTGGACTGGTCTCTGGATGACGGCATCGGCTCGGTGATTCCCGCGACACTTTCACTGGCGATGTGCGGCTTCGGGACAGCGCATTCGGACGTCGGCGGTTATACGACCAATGACCGGATGAAACGCTCGGAGGAGCTGATGAAACGCTGGGAGGAGATGAATGTCTTCTCGCCTGTCATGCGCTTCCACGAGGGCAATCAGCCCTGGAACAATGTGCAGTTCGACGCCTCGGAGGAGCTTCTTTCGCACCTTCGGGAATGCGCAAAGCTGCATGTGTCGCTGAAGCCTTACCTGCAGAAATGCATGGAAGAGCTGGTGGAGGAGGCGCTTCCCATTCAGCGGCCGTTGTTCTATCACTACGACGAGCCGGAGGCCTATACGATCTGCGACGAGTATCTTCTTGGGCGGGATCTTCTCGTGGCGCCGGTGATCGAAAAGGGCGCAGAAGCACGGGAGGTGTATCTTCCGGACGACCACTGGAAGGACTGGTGGAGCGGTGAAACTTACGGCGGCGGACACTTCAGAATCGAAGCGCCGATCGGACGGATTCCGGTATTTGTCCGGGAAGGAGGCATTCTGTGAAAAATCGTCAGACGGTCATCCGCACGGCTTTCGGCGGACTCATTCTTGTCGCGCTTCTTCTGTATCTTCTGATCCGCCCGGCGGTGGTGCGCGCGCGGATCGAGAAGGGCTTTGAGCCGTCGGATACGACCGAATACAAGCAGCAGTACCGCACAAAAAGCGCAATGGAGGAGATGGACATCGAGGCATTTTCTCCCTATCTTCATGTCGCGCTGGCCCTGTCGGTCGGCGTCAATGATTTCGCGCTTCCCTGTGATGTCGTCTATTATAAGATGGAGAACGGGAAGAGAACGGAGGCGCTGACACTGCGGAAGGGGACGATCGTCGAGGTGGACGGAAGCACGGTCACCTTCGGAAAGGATTTCATCGGATATCCGACCTTCCAGAAGGGCTGGCGCTACATCCGGCCCCTGACGCCCGTGGGCACGGAGGCGGACGAGACGTATTACTACGTGCGGACGAATGTGCTTGAGAAGATAGTGCGCAGCCTGATCCGGGGCTCGGACAATCCCAATGTGAAAAAAAGCCTGACCGGGACGCGGGATGCGGTGTACGGATCCGTCCGGCTGATCGACCGGATCTTCTACTACGAGGGCATTTACTGCTCGGAGGACCTGACAAGGTTCCCGGTGGAGAGCCCGGACGTGACCAGATATCCGCAGAAATAATTCATGTCCATGTCATCCTGAGCGCAGCTGTCATCCCGAGCGAGCGTGGTGCGCGCGAGGGGACCCGCCGCTTACGCGGTGGGCGTGCGGTCGAAGCAAGCCGAGGGATCCCATGACTCCGCTCGACATGACAGGAATATATATTAATAACCAAAGGGGGAACCAGGTATGGAGGGACACAGCTTCATCGAGAGAACCAGCGGCATTAAAGGAAAGGACAAGATCGGCTACGCGATGGGCGACTTCTCGTCGCTTCTCGTATTCGGCCTTGTTCAGTCTGTGCTGCAGAAGTATTACACGGACGTCCTTGGCGTCGGCGTCGTAAGCATTATGATCATGTTTATCGTCGCGCGCATCTGGGATGCCATCAACGACCCGCTGTGGGGCCGCATCATTGACCGGGCAAAGGCGAAGCCGGACGGCCGCTATCGCCGCTGGCTGAAGATATTCGCACTGCCGGTGGCATTTGGCGCGATCCTGATGTTCGTCAAGATCCCGGGGCTTTCCCCGACAGGCTACCTCATCTATGCCTATATCACCTACATCCTGTTCGGCATGCTTTATACCTGCGTCAATATTCCCTATGGATCGCTTGCGCAGGTGATTACGAGCTCCGATAAGGAGCGCTCGACGCTGTCCGTCTTCCGCTCGATCGGTTCGACCTTCGGCGCAATGCCCGCGATGGCGCTGATCTCGCTGTGCTACGCGAAAGACGACGCGGGCAACCGTTACATGTCCTATACGAAGATTATCATCGGCGTCGTCGTCATTTCTGTGCTTGCGGCCGTCGGCTTCTATCTGACCTACAAATGGACGACGGAGCGCGTGAAGACGGAGCCCGCGAAGCGGGAGAAGGGCCAGACCTGGAAGGTGATCAAGACCCTCCTTCGGAGCCGTCCCTTCGTGGCCGTGTGCCTTGCGAGTATGTTCTTCCTCGCGGCGCAGATGTTCGGACAGAGCTATTACAGCTACCTGTTTGACTACTACTTCAATGCGCCGGGGCTGACGCTTCTGCCGACCGTATTCCAGTACCTGCCGGTCGCGGTCATCATGCTCTTTGCGACGAAGCTCGGCAACCGCTTCGGCCGCCGCGAGATCTGCGCCTACGGCATCCTGCTCGCCGGCGTCTGCAACCTCGTGCTGTATCTGTTGAACACCCACAATGTGGTGATCTACCTTGTGGTGCTGCTGCTTTCCGGCATCGGAAATGCATTTATTTTCCTTCTCGTCTGGGCCCTTGCAAATGACGCGATGGACTACAATGAAGTGAATTACGGCCTGCAGGACAGCGCGACCTCCTATGCTTTCTATTCGTTCATGAGAAAGCTCGGACAGACGATCGCCGCGATCCTCGTCAACGCCGCGCTCCTTCGGATCGGGTATTCGGAAAACGTGCTCAATACCGCCAATATCAACGACGCCGCACTCCGCGGAATGTACGCCTACTCGGTACTGATCCCGGCGGTCCTCTACATCCTGGTCTTCATCCTGCTCCGCTTTGTCTACCCCTTAGGCAAGAAACAGGTTGATCAGCTCCAGATCGACAAGGAAAAACTCTACGAACAAGGCAAACTGAAAATGTAAAGATGTAAAACTCACCGAAGGGATGGGGTGTCCGCTTCAGTAACGCTTCGAAGTTACTTCAGCGGACACCCCATTGCCCTTCGGCTCGAGTCCATGTTATGTCGAGCGAAGGTCGCAAGGCCGGAGTCGAGACATCGCATCCGGGGCCAATACGTACCTGGAGTGACGGGGGTCCTCGGCTTGCTCTGCTCATCACTTGACGACAGGAGAACTTATGACTGCAGCACAAATGGAATGGGCGAGGAAAAGGGACGAGCTCCGGGCGGCCATGCGCGAGCTTGGTTTCCCGCCGGAACTCGGAGACCTCGCGGCGGAGCATCTTCAGAGCCCGAAGGCGATGAAACGGATGATCGGATACCTCTCGTATGAAAAACCGACTAAGATCGAGGTCGTCGTGGACGAAATGCTCGCGATCCGCTCCGAGATCGCCGCATGGCGTGAGAAAAAGGGGG
>CAMOZF010000024.1 GCA_946630765.1 uncultured Lachnospiraceae bacterium
GGAGAAAACCAATGCTTGGCAATATAATGAAGATTTTTTCCATTTACGGATTCGATGAGTTCGTGATCTGTGCCGGCTACAAACAGCACATTATCAAAGAGTATTTTGCAAACTACTATACCTATAATTCGGATGTGACCTTCGATCTTCGCGACAACAGCGTGGAGGTCCACACCTCCCATACCGACCCCTGGCGGGTAACGATCGTGGATACCGGGCTGGAGACCATGACCGGCGGCCGGGTCCGCAGGATCCGCGACTATGTCGGGGAGGAGCCCTTCTTCCTGACCTATGGGGACGCCGTGTCGGATATCGATATTCCGGCGCTTCTTCGCTTCCATGAGAGTCACGGAAAGATCGCGACGATCACGGCGGTCAGCATCGCACAGATGAAGGGCGTGCTGAATATCGCCGAAAACGGCCGGATCGACGCCTTCCGTGAAAAGGAAGACCAGGACCAGAGCCTGATCAACGGCGGCTTCATGGTGATGAATCCCGGGATTTTCAATTATCTCGAGGACGATACGACCGTATTTGAGAAAAAGCCGATGCAGCGGCTTGCCGAAGAAGGCGAGCTGATGGCCTACAGCCACGAGGGCTTCTGGCAGTGCATGGATACTCAGCGCGAGATGAAGAAGCTTGAGGAGATGTGGGAAAGCGGCAGGGCACCCTGGAAGATCTGGTAAAGGAGGAACCGTATGGGTATTATTTATGACCGGGCGCGGGGAACCATAACGCTTCATACAAGGAATACAACCTATCAGATGAAGGCGGACGAAATCGGCACGCTTCTTCATTGCTATTATGGCCCGCGTGTGGGCGAAGAGGATCTTTCCTATGATATTTTCCGGATGAACCGCGGTTTTTCCGGAAATCCTTATGAGAAAGGCGCGGTTGACCGCAGCTACAGTCTCGACACGCTTCCGCAGGAGATCAGCGCCTTCGGAACCGGCGACTACCGGATCAGCGCGCTGATGATGAAGCAGGAGGACGGCTCGCGGACGCTTCGGCTCCGCTTCAGATCCTGCGAGATCCGGGACGGCAAATACACGCTTCCCGGACTGCCGGCGTCTTATGCGGACGCGGATGAAAAGGTGCAGACGCTTGTTGTCAGCATGGAGGACCCGGAGGCCGGCGTCCTTGTGGAGCTTCTGTACGGGGTATTTGAGGAAAAGGATGTCCTGACCCGGGCACTTCGGGTGACGAACGTCGGGCAGGGCGAGAAGACGCTTCTGAAGGCTTCGCCGCTGCAGCTTGATTTTATCCGCGGCGATCTGGATATGATCGGTTTTTACGGCAAATGGGCCAAGGAGCGCGTGCCGGAGCGCCTGGCTGTCCGGCACGGCGTGCAGTCCTTCGGCTCAGTCCGGGGCTCCTCGAGCCAGCACCGGAACCCTTCCGCGATTTTCTGCGAGAAGGACGCTTCCGAGGACCACGGACTTTCGTATGCGATCAGCTTTGTCTACAGCGGCGAGTACCTTCTCGAGGCTGAGAAGGATCAGGTGGACAGCACGAGAGTGCTTCTTGGGATTCACCCGGACAATTTCGAATGGATCCTGAGCCCGGGCGAAAGCTTCACAACGCCCGAGGTGATCATGAGCTGCTCGGACCAGGGAATTTCCGGGGTTTCGCGGCATTTCCACGACTTCATCCGTAAGAATATCGTCCGCGGCCCGTGGCGCGACTGCCGCCGGCCGATCCTGATCAATAACTGGGAAGCCACTTATTTCAATTTCACCGGCGACAAGCTCGTGGAGATCGCGAAGACCGCGAAGCGTCTCGGCATCGAAATGCTCGTCATGGACGACGGCTGGTTCGGACAGCGGGACAGCGACAACAACGCGCTCGGCGACTGGTTCCCGAATGAAAAGAAGCTCGGCTGCAGCCTGCCGGAGCTGGGGCAGCGGATTCAGGACCTCGGCATGATGTTCGGCATCTGGTTTGAGCCGGAGACGATTTCCGAGGACAGTGATCTTTACCGCGCGCATCCGGACTGGGCCGTTGCGGTTCCCGGGAGAAAGCCGGATCTTTCGCGGCACGAGCTGATCCTTGACATGAGCCGCGAGGATGTGCAGGACTATATCATCGCGCAGATGTCCGAGGTCATCGGTTCGTCGAAGGTCTCCTATGTCAAATGGGACTTCAACCGCAGCGTCTGCGACAAATACACCCACGCCCTTCCGGCATCCCGTCAGGGCGAGATGGCGCACCGTTTTGTCCTCGGGACCTACCGCGTGCTGGAAACGCTTCTTCAGCGCTTCCCGGCGCTTCTGATTGAGGGCTGCAGCGGCGGCGGCGGAAGATTTGACTGCGGCATGCTGTACTATACGCCGCAGATCTGGTGCTCGGACAATACCGATCCGATCGAGCGGCTGATGATCCAGTACGGCAGCTCCTTCATCTATCCCGTCAATACGATGGGCGCGCATGTTTCCGCCTCTCCGAATCACCAGACCGGACGCTCGACCCCGATGGAGACCCGGGCGGCGGTTGCGATGAGCGGCACCTTCGGCTACGAGCTGGATCCGGGGGCGCTGACGGCGGAGGAGCAGCAGGAGATCCGCCGCGAGGTGGAGGTTTTCAAGGATCTTTATGAAACCCTGCAGCTCGGCGATTACTACCGTCTGAGCAGGCCGGATGACAGCGGCTGTACGGTATTTGAATCTGTCAGAAAGGACCGCAAAAAAGCGGTTGTCACAGCGGTATTTGACCATGTACGGGCCAATTATACACCGGTATTCGTGCGCCTTCAGGGACTCGATGCGGACAGGAGATACCATATTTCCCTGGTTCCGGGCCATGAAGGCCGAAGCGGTGTTGCGCCGCAGCCGCTGTATGACGGAACTGCGGTTCTGAGCGGCCAGGCATTGATGAATCAAGGCATATTTATCCCCCACTATACGAAGGAATATCAATCCTGGCAAATATTGTTGGAGGAAGAGGAAAAATGAATCAGGAATTTGAACTCAGAAAAGAACGTTTTAACAGTGAGCTTCGTTACATCTTCTCGGAGCTTTATGAAGACAAGGAAGAAGAATACGGAAAGCTTCTCCGGATCCTGGAGGAGGCTTTCGCAGCGCGCCCGGCGGCACTGAAAAGAAAGGACCGCGCGGCGCTCAATAATGTCGACCGGATCCGCCACAGTTCTGTCCAGGACCGTCTGATCCGGGGAAAAGCGGTCAAGGGCACGCTGGATCTGAAGGGAAATTTCAACGAGCCTGCGGTTTTCCTTCGGGCGGTTTCGAACCTGCTGAAGGCTGCAAATGAAGGCGCGGAGCTTGTGGAAATCACCGGCGGGGATCAGATCTTCCGTATCCCCGGCGCAGGCGTACAGAATAAAACAAGAGTCCACATCACCTTCCGGATCTTCCGGATCTGCACGGAGCTTGTCTGCCCGTCGGTATTCTTATACGGAAACTTCCCGCAGGACGGCGAGGATTACACGCCGTACTTCGGCACGCCGGAGAAGCCGCAGCTGCATCTGCAGCCGGACAGAAGCCTTCTTTCCGCGCTCTGGCACACCGTCGCGACAGAAGACACGCGCCTTCTTCAGAACATGCTGAATCAGGCGAATTCCGTGCCGGAGAACCGGATCTTTGTGAGAGAGCGGATCGAAGAGCAGGGAATCTTCTGGGATCTCGACTACGGGTATCTTAACATGCTTCAGATGGGCGAGGAAAGCCACCGGAAGTTCCTGCAGAGCTATTTTACCGGCTCCTTCAAAAAGAGTCCCGCTTCCGCGCACCGCATCAAGAACCGCAAGACCGGTAAATGGGGCGTCCGCGGAACGGAAGAGGAGATGAGCGGCAGCAGAAAGAAGATCACGGAGCTTATCGACGCCTTCCTTCTGATGCAGAGCGGCGTACCGGTTCCGACCGGCATGCACGGAGAAACCAAGCTTCTGGAGATCCGCAGAAAGCACCATGTATTTGACTGCGGCGCGGACATCTGGAGCCCGGGATGTGATCATCCGGGCGTGGTCGGCATGGGCCGCTACAAGGACGGTCAGAAATTCTACGGACTGTATAACTTCACCGGAGAAGAGCAGGTCTTTTCTCTGCAGGATCCGGGACTTTACGAGAACCTGCTGACCGGAAAAGAGGTGCAGATCGTCAATCTCATCCGTCTGCAGCCATATCATTTCGCCTGGCTTCTCAGGCGCTGATTAACGTGTATTACTTCGGGGAAGCAGGTGGGAATCCTGCACGAGCCCGTCGCCGTGTTACGCATTCAGAATCAGACCTCTGAACCCGGAGGACCAAAACGGCAGATCGCCGCATGTTGCCGTTTCCTTCTGTCTGTTCCGGGCAAAACGCCATTGGAGCCCTGTGCTCTGAGAAGGTGAGGCCTGAGCGTTCAGTCGAAATACCCGGGTTTTACAGGCAGAAGTTCGTACCGGGGAGAAAATCTTCGGGCGCTGCGGGCGCCGGCGCAGACCTTCTGACTAACATATAGAAGGAGAAAAAGCATGAAGAACTTTAAAAGAGTCTTTTTGCTGATGCTGTCGGTGATGGCGATTGCGGCGATCGCGCTTTCAGCGGCATCCTGCGGCAAAAAGAAAGCAACAGAGAGTGTGGCTCCGGGAGAGACTGCAGTCTCCGGCACGTACGGCGCCGGAGAGCAGAGCTTCAAATTCGAAGTCACCGATGACCAGGGCAAAGTCACGAAGTTTGATATTCTCTACGGCGAAGAAAAAACCGTTGGGGAAGCCCTTGTGAAAACCGGACTGATTTCCGGTGATGAGAGCGAGTACGGCCTCTACGTCAAGGTTGTCAACGGCCTTGAGGCGGATTACGAGAAGGACGGCGCGTACTGGGGCTTCTTTATCGACGGAGCCTTTGCCGAGACCGGTGTGGATTCGACACCGATTGAAGACGGAAAAACCTACGCATTTATCTATTCCAAGTAAAATGTGAGGGGCGCTGCGCCGGACCCGAAGAGAACAAACTACTTCTTCTTTAGGGAGACGGCGCAGCTGCTCACTGAGAGAGGATTTCAGGATGAAAAGGATCGGCGCCTTAGAGGCCGGCGGAACCAAGATGGTGCTGGCCTGCGGAAACGAAAACGGTGAAATTTACGACAGAGTATCCATTCCGACGCTGACTCCGGCGGAAACCATGCCGGAGATCGCCGCGTATTTCAAATCTCAGAAAATAGACGCTTTGGGGATCGCGTGCTTCGGTCCGATCGATGTGCGTCCGCAGTCCGAAGGCTACGGCACCATCCTGATGACCCCGAAGATTCCCTGGCGGAGATATCATATTGTGAAGTACCTTCGGGAAGAACTGCAGGTACCGATCCGTCTGGACACGGACGTTAACGGCTCGGCGATCGGCGAGCACCGCTTCGGCGCGGGAAGAGATGTGGATTCTCTTCTATACATTACGATCGGCACCGGCATCGGGATCGGCGTGATCATTGACGGGAAGCCGCTTCACGGCGCGCTCCATCCGGAGGGCGGACATATTCTGATGCAGCGGATTCCGGGCGATGATTTCACTTGCAACTGCCCGAATCACGACTGCTGCTTTGAAGGCATGGCTGCCGGCCCCTCGATCGAGAAGCGATGGGGCAAAAAAGCTTTTGAACTCGCGGAGGATCCGCGGGTCTGGGCGCTCGAGAGCAGTTATATCGCCCAGGCCATTACCGATTACATTATGACGCTTTCCCCGGAAAGGATCATCCTCGGCGGCGGCGTCATGAAACAGACCCAGCTTTTCCCGCTGATCCGGGAAAAGACGATTGATTATATTCACGGGTATCTCGTGATGCCCGAGCTTCAGGATATCGAACACTATATCGTGCCGGCTGGCTGCGGCGAGGATCAGGGGATTCTCGGATGCATCGCGATGGCATCGAATCTGTAAATATAAGGAGAGAATGACATGGATTCCAACAAAATCACACGGGACTACTTTGATCGGATTCTTCTGAAGTCACGGCTGATTGACAGTGACCTTCCGGACATGACGACGGAATTCCTGGGAGAAAGCTTCCGTACGCCGATCATGACGGCGGCGCTTTCACATCTTCATTCGGTGACCGAATACGGAATGGAGAAGCTGGCAGCGGCGGCGAAGCGCGCGGGCGCGGTTTATTTCTGCGGCATGACCAAAGATGACGAGATCGAGCGGATCGTCGGAACCGGCGCGCGGGTGGCGAGCATCATCAAGCCCTACGCGGACCGGGAGGAGATCGTCCGTCAGCTTCGGCACAATCTCGAGATCGGTGTTTTTGCGGTCGGCGTTGACATTGACCACGCCTACAATCAGGAGGGCGGCTACGACTTTGTCATCGACTCGGATATGCGCCCGATGTCGGCAACGGAGCTTCGGAAGCTTGTGGAGATCTCCGGGGACACCCCCTTCATTGTCAAGGGTGTTCTGAGCGTCGAGGATGCGAAAAAATGTGTGGAAATCGGGGCGAAGGCGCTGATTGTCTCCCACCATCACGGCATCATGCCCTCGAGTGTTCCGCCGCTTCTTGTTCTTCCGGAGATCAAAAAGGCCGTCGGAGATCAGATTACGATTATCGTCGACTGCTGCATTGAGGACGGTGTGGACGCGTTCAAGGCACTGGCGCTCGGTGCGGATGCCGTCTGTGTCGGCCGTGCACTGATGGGGCCCTTGAAGGACGGCGAAGACGCTGCCTATGAGGCCATCGAAAAGATCAGCGGACAGCTGCGTTCCGTCGCGGCGCGCTGCGGCTATTCCAGCGTTTCCGGGATCGACGATCAGTGTGTGGTGATTCTGTAAATATTTCCCCGGGCATTTTCGGAAAGGAAGATGTCCGGGCAGTAAAAAAAGGCGGGCTTTTGTGCCCGCAGAGCATGAAAAAGGGGATTATTGTTATATGACAACACTTTTTTTGGACAGTGATATGGATATCACGCCGGAAGAAGCTGCATCTTATGGCGCAAAACTGATCAGCATGCCGTATTCTTACGACGGCAAGACAATTTATCCGTATGTGGATTTTGAAAGCTTTGATTCCGACGCTTTTTATGAGCTTCTGAGGCAGGGTGTGCTGCCGACGACAAGCGCGATCACGGAGCGCGAGTACACAGAGTATTTTGAGCCGGAATTTGCCGCGGGAAAGGATATTCTCTATGTGCATTTTTCCGCCGCAATGACCAATACCTTTGATTTTATGCATCTCGCCCTGAGAAAGCTCCTTCAGCGCTTCCCGGAGCGGAAGTTTTATGAGATTGATACGAAGGGCATTACAACGATCAGCCGGAATATCGGACTTGCGGCAGCGGATCTCTACAAGGCGGGTAAGACGCCTGAGGAGATCGTCGCCTGGGGAGCGCAGGAGGTCGATCATTACGCGATGTATTTCATGGCGGACGATCTGAAGTTCTTCCGCCGCTCCGGAAGAGTCAGCGGGCTGTCTGCGACCATGGGAAATCTTCTCGGAATCCGCCCGATCATTACAATGAGCGCCGAGGGCAAGATGGTTTCCGTAGGAAAAGAAAAAGGAAGAAGAAAAGCACTTGACCGGCTGGCACAATATGTTGTAGACTTAGGAGAGAATGTGAAGGATCACCGGATCATTATCGGTCATACCGGAAACCTCTCGCTCGCAGAAGAACTTGCGGAGGTGATCCGGGAGCGCATCGGGGACTGTGAGATTTCCTATCAGGCGGTGAACCCGACCGCCGGCTCGCACTGCGGCCCGGACGGTGTCGGCGTTACATTCCACGCGGTGCACCGGTAAGTAAAGACATCAGGAGTTTATAGAATGGTAAGGATTGTACTGGACTGTTACGGCGGAGATAACAGCCCGAAAAGCAATATTGACGGCGCGGTTCTGGCGCTTTCAAGAATGCAGGACCTCGAGCTGGTTCTGACCGGCAAGGAAGACGAACTGAAAAAGGGCCTCGAAGGAAAAGGCGCAGACATGCGGCGGCTCGAGATCGTTCATGCGCCGGAAGTGATTGAAGTGACCGAGAAGCCCACGGATGCGATCCGCGCGAAGAAGGAAAGCTCGATGATGAAGGGCGTTCGGCTTCTTCGGGAGGACGACAGTCTTGCGGGACTTGTCAGCATCGGTTCGACCGGCGCTTTGGTGGCTGCGGCGCAGCTTCGGGTCGGCCGCCTCAAAAACGTGATCCGGCCGACCTTCTGCCCGATCCTGCCCAAGATTCCCGGCGGCGTTGTCGGCGTCTGCGACAGCGGTGCGAATGTGGACATCACCGCGGACCATCTGCAGCAGTTCGCGATCATGGGCAGCATTTATCTGGAAAATGTTTACGGAACAAAATCTCCCCGCGTCGGGCTTCTGAATATCGGCGTCGAAGAGGAGAAGGGCGATCAGCTCCGCAAGGAAGCCTTCAAGCTGCTCTCGGAGACGAAAAACATTAATTTTGCCGGCAACATGGAGGCGAGAGAGCTTCTTGCCGGAGATTTTGACCTGGTGGTCTGCGACGGCTTTTCCGGCAATGTCCTCATCAAGAGCGCCGAAGGAACGGCGCTTCAGATGATGAAGATGATCAAGTCCAAGATCTACTCCAAGACCGTCTACAAGATCGGGGCCGGCCTGATGAAGCCGATGTTCGCCGAGATCAAGGAGTTCATGAACTACCAGAATTACGGCGGTTCTGTTGTGCTTGGCACGAGAAAGATCATCGTGAAGGGCCACGGCTCTTCGGAAGGCACCTCGGTCGCCAAGTGCATTGAGCAAGCTTACCAGATGCATCAGTCGGCAATCAACGACAAAATCGAGCGGGAGCTTCCGGAGTATATCAAGCACTGAACGGGTGCTGTGAATTCGCACGTTTCGAGGCGTAGATACCCCCGGCGCACGGGGAACTGATTCAGCAATTCAGTCATATATTTATATACATATATCAGGAGGAATTAAGATGTTTGACAAAGTCAAGGATATCCTGGCGGAACAGCTCCGCATTGATCCCGAGAGGATCACGGAAGACGCGGAGATCATCGCAGATCTCGGCGCGGATTCCCTGGATGTGCTGCAGCTTCTGATGACGATCGAGGACGAGTACGGTGTCAAGATCCCGGACGAAGAACTCGAGAATTTCCGCACCGTCGGCGACGTTGTGGAATACGTCGAAGAGCACTACAACTGAGACGGCAGTTCCGTCATAAAAACGCTCCCCGGTGTAGGGGAGCGCTTTTTTGTGTCTTCCGGAAGGGTATTTACTCTGCCGCGGTTTCTTTTTTCGCCTTCTTTTCGCGGCGCTTTCTGGAGCCTTTGACAATCGCCATGATGATCAGCATGATGCCGACGCTGATGACGCCCAGAACCAGAAGGATCGGTGTTGCGCGGATCAGGAAGAACAGAAGCCCTTCGAGGAAGTCTTTGAATGTCTGCCAGGACTCCGCGAGTGTGTTTTTGAGACGGTCGCCGAAGGTCAGCGTCTTGATGGGATTGTCGATCGGCGAGTATTCCACGACTTCACGGATCGTGAGGTTGACCGTCGAGTAGGCAACGTCGGTGTCCATTTCGGACAGGCGGTTTCTGAGAATCTGCAGTTCGTTCTGCACGTCAGTCAGCCGGTCCTCGATCGCGAGCATTTCCTCGATGGTTTCGGCATTCTCCATCATCTCCAGAAGCCGGTCTTCCTGGGTCTCCAGCGAACGGATCGTGGTCTGGGTCTCGCTGTAGTGCCGGGTGATGTTTTCTACATCCTGTGTGGAGCTGGTGATCTGCCCGAAGCCCTGCATGCCGTTCAGAAAGTCCTGATAATTCTGGGAAGGGACGCGGATCACAAGGTAGGCGGAAAGCGTTCCGGTCCGTTTCTCATAGTTCGTGTAATACCAGTCCCTTGCGGAATCGGTGTAGCTTTCGTGGCCGATGATGGCTTCGTACTTCTTGATCAGCTCCTGAATGGCGGCGATGGTTTCTTTGTATTCGGTCGTTTCCATCTCCATCGTGCAGGTGTAGACGAGCTTCTCATCAAGGGCAGCGGGCTCGATGCTTTCATCACCGCTGCCGTCATCGTCGTCCCGGATAATACTCTGGATGGTTCCGTTCTTTTCGGCCGCGCCGTAAGGGGCCTCTGCGGCCTCTTCGGCATAGTATCCGCCTTCTTCGTAATATTCTCCTTCTTCGTTATACGTTTCGCTGACAGCGGCAGTGGTCTCATAATAAGTATCGTCCGCCTTCGAATAGTAGCTTCCGCTGGAGCCTGCACAGGCGTACTGACAGAAGAAAAGAGCAAGGGCGGTAATCGCCATCACAAGCTTCATTAAACGCTTCTTCATTTTCTTATCCTCCTCAAATGTCTTTCCCCTGCTTTTTGCAGGAGTGATTTCCTTTATGCTCCTACAGACAGAACTCCCTGCGGCAAGGTTGCAGCGGATTATGAAATTTTTTTGCAGATGCCTTCCGTGATGCCGGACTCGTTGAATGCGTCCACGCGCACCACATAGCTGCGGCCCTTCACGAGCGCGCCGATGCGCTTGTCGCCGGCCTCGAAGACCATGTAGCTGTGGTAGAGCTGTTCTTCCGAGTTGCCGAAAAGAATGTTGTAGCCCAGGGCGTCGTCCTGCGGAGTAATGGATACGTTCATGTCGAGGTCATTCGTGCGGGTCACGCTGAAATCGGGCACCGCGGGCGCCGACCCCTCCTGGAAGCCGAAGACGCGGAGGCCGGAGATGCAGGGTGCGAGGCCGGAGGGAACCTCGATCTTCGTAAGCTTGAGATAGCGGATCTGAAGGCCCTCCTCGCGGACCAGGAAATCATGGGACAGATCGGTCTTCGCGGCAGTCTTGTCCTCGATCACACGCCAGTTTTCACCGTCGGCGCTTCCCAGAAGGAGATAGCGGGTATAGTATTCCCGGCCGTCAATGTGGCGGGAGCCGGTGCCGAGATTTGTCAGCGCTTCTGGAGACTCGATCTTCGGATGGTCGTCTGCGAAGTTGATCTGGATCGCGTGCACATCAGAGAGCTTCCCGAGGTCCAGCATCAGCCATTCGTCGGGAGATGCAGTGGCCGGCTTCCACCAGGTCTGTACATTTTCTTCCGAGGCATGGATGGCTTCGCAGCCCTCGGTCTCTGAGGACGCGCAGGCGGCTTTCTTCGCGGAAAGCAGCATCCAGGCCGGGTCTCTGAAGGCATCCTGACGGAAGCCCGAGAGCGTCATCGGCCAGTCGCCGTAGCGCTGGTTGCAGTACAGCTCGCCGTCCTTGTCGAATCCGGCAGGCCACAGGCCGACGCGCCGCTCAAACATGTGATTCATGCTGATGCGCATGGTCGCGGTGTGCCACCAGTTGCCCTGATCGTCCTGCATCGTCGAGCCGTGTCCGGCGCCGGGGAGGAATCCGCCCGGCTTGTAGGAATAGGGATTGTTTTCGGCCGGGGTAAAGGGCCCGAGCGGCTTGTCGGAAACATAGACGCCGTCCGCGTAGGTATTGTACTGGGTGCCGGTGCAGGCGTACTGCAGATAATATTTGCCGCAGTGCTTGTCCATCCACGCGCCTTCAATATAGGGCATATTGGAGAACATGCCGCGCATCATTGCCTGATAGTGCGGCGGAACCTGATCGAGGCTCATCCCGCGCTGCTTCATGAAAGCCTGAAGCGCGGCGTCGATTTCCTCCTCGCTTGCGGGATTCAGACAGCTGTCCTCGCCGACACGCTCATAGCCGTAGATGTCCGGATGGCCTTCGATGAGCGCGATCTTCTCGCCGATCGGCTGCATGGTCTCAGGATCCAGCTCCACGCCGTAGATCGGCGTCACATTGCTGCAGCCCCAGTAGAAATACACCCGGCCGTCATCGTCGACGAAAAGGTTCGGATCCCAGAAGGGGAAGCTTCCTTCAACCTTCTCCCAGGGGCCGTTCAGGATGTCCTTCGTGCGGTAGCGG
>CAMOZF010000025.1 GCA_946630765.1 uncultured Lachnospiraceae bacterium
CGTGTGATACGGAATCTCAAAATCCGGCACCACCGGCTCGCCGAAGCGCTCCACTTCCACGTTGCAGCTGTCATCCGGGCCGATCGGTACGGAAGGATCGATGATCTGCGGGATCACCATCATCTTCTGAAGGAGCTCCTGTTCTACCTGCTTTTCCTCAGCGGAAAGCTCGTCGATTCTCGCGCCGTCCTTGCTGATCTCAGCCTTGACCGCGTTCGCTTCCTCGATCTTTTTCTGCGCCATCAGCGCGCCGATCTGCTTCGAAGCCTTATTTCTTGCCGCGCGGAGGGCTTCAACCTCGCTTTTGATCTCGCGGTTTCTTTTGTCCAGCGCCAGCACTTCATCCACAAGCGGGAGCTTTGCGTCCTGGAATTTCTTCCTGATATTCTCGCGGACAAGGTCCGGATTTTCTCTGACAAATTTGATGTCAAGCATGGTATTTCCCCTTTGATTCTTAAAAAATAATCATGTCCTGATATTGTACCAAAGCTGAAACAAAACGTCAAGTAGCGGGGCCGAAACTTTAGGCGCCGCGTACGAAGAAGCCCCCTGATTTCTCGGGGGGCCTTCGATACGTCGGTGATAACATATCTTCTATATCATTTAAAAGGGGGATCGGGAAGTACCCGACAATTATGAGAAGTGTAAGAAGCTGTACTCTTACGATACATATGTTATCAGGGAAAAATGAAGGATTTTCGATGTTTTTGTATCGTTTCCAAAAATAAAAAATGAACAATCTGTTAACAGAGCGCCAGAAAAGCGGCTTCGTCGATGATTTTCACGCCGAGCTCCTTCGCCTTCCGGTTCTTCCCGGAGCCGGAATTCACGTCGTTGTTGATCAGATAGTCGGTGTTCTTACTGACCGAGCCCGCGACTTTTCCGCCTCTTTCCTCAATAAAGGCCTTCAGTTCGTCCCGGTTCTGGAACTCATGAACGGCGCCGGTGATCACAAAGGTCAGGCCGGAAATCGTGCTGTCCTGCGCACTTTCTTCCTTTTCCAGCACGAGCTCGGAAAGCAGGTCGTCGAATGCCGCCGACTTCTTTTCGTCGGCAAAATATGAAACGATATCCGCTGCCGTCACCGCCCCGATGCCGTCGATTGCCTGAAGCTCCTCGGCCGTTGCGCTTCTCAGCTTCTGAATGTCGCCGCCGAAATACTGCGAAAGCAGCCTTCCGCCCGCGGTTCCGATGCCGGGAATGCCGATCCCGTACAGAAGTCTTGAAAGCGTCGTATGCCGCGCTTCCTCGATCGAATGCAGCATATTTTCAAAGGATTTCTCGCCGAAGCCCTCCATGCTGCAGATCTCGTCTTTATAACGCCCGATCCGGAAGATGTCCGCGAAGCTTTTGACGAAGCCGCGGTCGACGAATTTCTCGATCGTCGCCTCCGACAGGCCGTCGATTTTCAGTGCGTTCCGGCTCATCAGAAGGTCAAAGGACTTGATTTTCTTGGCCGGGCAGTCATTGTTCACACAGTATAGCGTTTTAACGCCGAAATCGTCCCTTATTTCGGTTTTTCCGCCGCAGACCGGACAAATACCCGGAATTTCCAAAAGCCCGGATTTGGTGCGGTTTTCGGCGATCTGAGGGATGATCATGTTTGCCTTGTAGACGAGGATGTGATCTCCGATCCCGAGCTTCAGCTCCTCCATGATCGAAATATTGTGCGCCGAGGCGCGGCTCACGGTCGTCCCCTCCAGCTCCACGGGATCGAAGATCGCGACCGGATTGATCAGGCCGGTCCTCGAGGCGCTCCACTCGATGTCGCGAAGCACGGTCTCGGCCATCTCATCCTGCCATTTGAAGGCGATCGAATTTTTCGGGAACTTCGCCGTCCGCCCGAGAGACTCACCGTAGGACAGCTCGTCCAGCATCAGCACAAGCCCGTCCGACGGAATATCATAATGCTCGATCCGCGCCTTGTAGGACGCGACGGCATCTGCCATGGTCTCGGCAGTCACTGCCATGCGCTCGACCGTCTCAAAGCCGAGGCTGTCCAGAAAGTCCATCTGCTTCATGAAGGAATCTTCAAAATCCACGCCCTCCGCGGTAAGCAGAGAAAACGCCACCAGATTGACCGAGCGCTCCGCCGTCACGGACGGGTCGAGCTGGCGCACGGAGCCGGCGCACAGATTCCTCGGGTTCTTGTACTTCGACTCCTCAGGAATCGCGGCATTCATCCGCTCAAAATCCGAGTAGCGGATCACGGCCTCTCCCCGGAGCACGAGATGCCCGGTGTAGCTGATCTTCAGCGGAAGATTCCGGAAGGTCCGCGCATTTCCTGTAATGACCTCGCCGACCTCGCCGTTTCCTCGGGTGACCGCCTTTGTGAGCGTTCCGTTATCGTAGGTCAGGACGATTGTCAGGCCGTCGAGCTTCCAGGAAAGCACGCCCTTATGCCCGGACAGAAACGCTGCCAGGGTGTCCACATCCTTCGTTTTATCAAGGGAGAGCGCCGGAAACTCGTGCCGCTCCCTCGGAAGCTCCGAGACGACTTCGTAGCCGACCTTCTGCGTCGGGCTTCCGGAAAGCACGATCCCGGTCTCCGCCTCGAGCTGAAGAAGCTCATCGTAGAGCCGGTCATAGCGTTCATTCGGCATCAGCTCGCGGCTCTCCTGATAGTAGGCGCGCGAGGCCTCCAGAAGCACCGGAATCAGTTCCTTCATACGGGCAAGCTTATCCATGACGCTGTCCTTTCTTTCTGAGCCCCTGAAGAAGCTCCGTCCGTTCGGCGCCCGTCACAAAGCGCCACTGTCCGCCCGGAAGATCCGCAAGCTCCACATTCATGATCCGGATCCGCCGAAGGGTCCGGACTTCATAGCCGCAGGTCTCGCACATTCTTCGAATCTGGCGGTTCAGGCCCTGCGTCAGGACAATCGAGAAGCTGCGGTCTCCGGTCTTTCTGACCCGGCAGGCCGCCGTCTTCTTCTGAAGCTCCTGAAGATAAATGCCCTTCTCCATCCTTTTGATAAAGGAATCCGTCAGGTCGTGATTGACCGTCACTTCGTATTCCTTCTCGTGCGCGCCGGAGGCCTTGGTGATCTCCGCGGCAAAAGCGCCGTCATTTGTGAGGAAGATCAGCCCCTCGGAATCCTTGTCGAGTCTTCCGACCGGGTAGAGTCTGCCGTTATAGTCCACCAGACTCAGAATGTTCTCTTCGCCCTTGAAGCTTCTTGTCGTGCAGACAATCCCCACCGGCTTATTCACGGCGATGATCACCTTCTCCGGCGTTTTCGCCTGCACGGCCTTTCCGTCGATCCGGATCTCGTCCTGATCCGTCACCTTCTGCCCGAGAAGCGCCGGCTGTCCGTTCACGAGGATCCGCCCTTCTTCGGCCATTCTATCAGCTTCGCGGCGTGAACACACGCCGCGATCGCTCAGATATTTATTCAATCTAAGAGGTTCCATCATTAATCCTTATCCTTCAAACCACATAGTTCTGCCACTGTCCTTCCGTAAGCGGGGGACATCCAGAAGCTTATTCCTGATCCCAGCCCGGCTCCTCGGCTGCATCCTCCGGCGGCGCGACCGTATCGAGCGCACTTTCGATCAGTTTCATCATTTCCCATGCCGAACGGAAATACATCGTCTGGTTCTTTTCAATCCAGGTAATTCTTCCCTGCCAGGAACTGTTCTGTCTGTGCTGTACGCGAATAATAAAAGAGCCGAGATCTCCGTGATTCATCAATAATTCCTCATCTTTCACTACTTTTTCTTTGGCCGGCTGGGGATATCCCCTTTTCTGTTCCTGGCCGAAGCTGCGCATGTTATTGGTCGGATAGGGGAAACGCAGGTCGTCATAAAACTTTTCCAGCTCGAAAAACAGCTGATCCCAGTTTGTGACCTCATGTGCTTCCCGCTCATAGCTTGTGTAATACCGGGCCTTCAGCTCCGCACCTTTCCGCTGATCGATTGCGAGCACCACGCCGTTCGGCGTCCCGATATAAACCTGTGAACCTCCTGCAGGCATTTCATGCTCCTTTCTGCCCGGGGTGGAAGGGGCCTCCTATCAGTACTTTGAAACCACGATATTGACATGGTAGCGGATTCCTGTCCGCTGCCTGCGAATAATGAAATGGTCATTGATCCTTCGCTGTACAATCGAGCAGTCCTCGCTCGTCGTATTGATGAGCAGCACCAGATACTGGCCCTTCCCGTAGCGGCAGACCGCGTCGGAACGCCGGACAGAGCTGCAGATCGCGTCCTTCAGGCGCTCGGAAAGCTCGTCGAGCTGCGGACCATTCTGCATCGGATTGCCCTTGCTGTCCACAACGGTACAGAGCATCAGGTAGATCGACTGGCCGCCGCGCTCCATCATGCGCTGCACCATCTGGTACACGCCCTGGAACACCGGGTAGGAGCAGAGGAAGCCGCCCTTTGTGTTGCTGCTCTCCGTCTCCAGCTGTGCCTGAATATCGTCAAGAAGCGCAAACTGATGCTCCACCTGCGTCCCAAGCTTCTGGAGAAGATCCATCATCTTCTGCGTCGGGCGAAGGCCCTCCGTCCGAAGATACATATCCAGCGTATCGTCGTAGAATTTCACCGCCTGCTCGAATCGTCCGGTCGCGACCATGGCTTCCATCGTCAGCGCTTCCCAGTCGGACATCGGCTGAAGCTTCGCGGCATACATTCCAAGATTTTCAAGTTCAATATATTCATCGGCTGCCCTCAGGACCTCCGCACACTCCTCCACAAGCTCCGTGAAAAGCGTACGGTACCGGCGCGCCTCCTGTGCGACCCAGACCATGGCCGTCTGGTTCTGCAGGAACTCTCCGGTATAAAGGTGAATTGCCTGAAGGTACAGATTCCTTTTCTTTTCGGGGTCGGATTCGGCTCTCGCCAGCTCCGCCACGCGCTCCATCTCCTCCGCGTCCTCCACGACCGGAATCTCCCCGGTAAAGCGGAGCACGCCTTTACTGACCTCGAGATAGTTCACATCCGGAAGTCCCGACATCCTGAGCCTTTTCTTGGCATTATATACAACCGACCTCGTTGCGTGATGGACATCATCAATGTCGCGGTCCTCGAAAAGGATCCGCTCCACCTGATCCCGGCTGATCCCGTTCGCGCGGTGGTGCAGGACAAGCTGCATCAGATACGCAAACTGAGACTCGCTCGTACGGCCTTCATTGGTGATGATCTTCCCGTTGTAGCGCAGCGCGAAGTCTCCGAACATCTGAACATAGAGTACTCCGTTGTCCATTTTGAGCCTCCTTACAAATCCTTGAACCCAGGGTCATAAGATAACACTTTCATGATACACGCCGCATAGTCAAATCTTCCATCAAAAACAGAAGAGAAAAGAGGGGAAAGCCGCCTTATCCAAGCCGCTTTGCCATATTTTCGTAGTGCGCACACGACACGAGCGCCGTATCTTTCGTGATGCGGCCTTCCCGGTAAAGCCGAAGAAGGCTGCCGTCCGTCGTACACATCCCGTCCTGCGCGCCGGCCTGCATCGCCGAATCCAGCTGATGCAGCTTGTCCTCGCGGATCATGTTCTGGATCGCAGGCGTGGACTTCAGGATCTCAAATACGGGGGTCTGCCCGCCGCCTGTATCCGGCACGAGCTGCTGACAGACAATACCCTTCAGGATCTGCGCCAGCTGGATCTTGACCTGCTGCTGCTGATTGGCCGGAAATACGTCCAGGATCCGGTTGATCGTATTGGACGCGCTCGAGGTGTGAAGCGTCGAGAACAGAAGCACACCGGTCTCAGCAGCCGTCAGAGCAGCCGAGATCGTATCATAGTCGCGCATCTCTCCGAGAAGGATCACGTCGGGGCTTTCCCGGAGCGCCGAACGAAGTGCCTCCAGATACCCCGGGGTATCGATGGAGATCTCGCGCTGGGTGACGATCGCCTGGTCATGCCGGTGAATGTACTCGATCGGGTCCTCCATCGTAATGATGTGGCAGTCGCGCGTTCTGTTGATCCGGTCGATCATACAGGCAAGCGTCGTGGACTTTCCGGTTCCCGCAGCGCCGGTGATCAGCACCAGTCCCTTCTTGTTGTCCGCGAGGGAAAGCACCGCTTCCGGGATTCCCAGCTCCTTCGGGTCCGGCAGACCGAAATGAATCAGCCGGATGACTGCCGCGAGAGAGCCGCGCTGTCTGAACACATTGACGCGGAAACGCCCCAGAGAATAAATGGAGAACGAAAAGTCATCGTCCGACCCGGCATTCAGCGCGGTCATTTCCCGCCGCGCGACGTCATAGATCTCGCGCACGAGAACGCCGATCGGCTCCGGCTTCAGGATGTCTCCCGGCAGCCGCACCTGATGGCCGTTGCATTTCAGCACCACCGGAAGGCCTGCCACAAGAAAGATATCCGCGGCGTCCATTTCCACGGCCTTTTGCAGAATTTCCTGAATATTCATAGAACAGCCCTTTCTGTCAGCGCGATCCGTCCCACAGATTCATGCTGCCTTCCTCTTCCCAGTTTCTCACGATCTCCCAGCAGCTGATCTGAAGGCCTTCTCCCTCCACGGTAAAACGGATGGTCAGCGTCGTCTCATCCTCGGATAAGACGCAGATATACGCATCATCCTGCTTTTCGAAACGTTCCACGACAACGCTTCCCTCTGGCTTCTCAGCCGCCATCGGATCGACGCCTTCTTCCAAGGCATCCTGAAGCGCCTTCATCAGCTCCTGACCAGCCTGTTCGAGATTGTAGCGCGTACGCACCGTCTCGGCGAAGCGATTGGAAAGCCGAAGGTCCGCCTGCGCGGTCGTCATGGTCAGGATTCCGAGTGTCGTAAGGCAGATGCTGATAATTGTCAGAAGGAGCGCGATCGGCCCCAGCTTGATCGGTACTTCTCTCATCGGAAGTCCTCCTTTCCGGCCGAGCTGAGCGGAAGCTCATAGAGCTCCGTTCCGTTTTCCGACACTCTGACACTGCCTCTTGTAAAACCGTCCTCCGGCGACGTCCATTCGATCACAACGCTGAATGCGCCTTCAGGGTCCGGTTCCATATTTTCATTATACAGGAAAATCACCGATTGGGCAAGTTCTCCCGTGGCTTCTTCGGCGATCTTTTTATCGTCAAATAGGATTTCCGGAAGCTGTTCCGGACTTTCTGCCGCGTAAAATGCTTCCGCCGCATTCTCCGCAAGAAGTACGGCCGTCGTCAGATTCCGCGCCTCCGCGCTTTTTTTGCGTGAAACGGCGAAGATCTGCGTCAGGATCAGAATGATGCCGATAAAAACCGTAATCAGCAGCAGGGTCTCAATATAGAAGGCGGTGTTGTGTCCCCGTTTTTTCATCGAAGCGCACCTCCTTCACTCCTGAAATAAAGGATGCTCAGGCCCTGATCCGTTTTGATCCTGTAGAGATCCTCTTCCGGGTGCTCGATCACAAAGCTTTCCGTTTTGCCGATCACCTGCGCATATTCCGGGTCCGGGGCGCTGTCCTTCTCCGTGTAATCCTCGAGAAGCTGCCCGTCATCCTGGAAAATCTTCAGCGCGTAGCCGGACTCATCCTCGATCACAAGGCAGTCGCCGAAGTCCGTGGACTCGACGTAGACGGCGCCCTTCTGATCGCCGGAGCGGCTGACTGCCGAAAGGTACGAAAGGATCGCCCGGTCATCATAATTGTGAACCTGACTGTCTACCGTGCTTTTGTAGGATTTCGCGCCGAAAATGACCAGCGCCAGAAATCCCAGCAAAAACAGTGCTGCGATTCCGACTGCAAATATTCCCGAAGACAGATTCTTCGCCTGTTTCATTTCCTGCCTTTCCTACTTCGCCCGTACCACGACGTCCGGCGGAAGATTCGACGCGAACGCCTGATAGTTTACATAAAAATCATCGGTATTGACCTGAAGTCCGTAATGATCCTGCAGATATTCAAGACTCGGCGGATAAACACCTTCCACCGTATAGCACTGCCTTGCGCTTTTCTCGACAGCCTCGCGGATCGCCGCGGCGCTCTCCTCGTTCACATGGTCCCTGGGCAGTATAAGAAGGAGCACCACGAGCCCTGCAAGAAGGGCCACGAGAAGAAGCGGTAAAAGCTTCAGGATCAGCGGTTTTTTCTTATCCGTATACATAAGATCACCCGACCGAATTCATCATGCCGATCAGCGGCAGCATCACCGAAAGAAGCGACAGTCCGACCGTCAGCATCAGGACGCCCGACAGAAGCGGATCCACGACGCCGACGAGGCGGTCCACCAGATTGCCGCAGTTCAGTTCGAGAAGCCCCGTCAGGCGCTGCAGCACATTTTCCATGTTGCCGGAGCGTTCGCCCGCAAGGAGCATCCGCCCGTAGACCGGCTCGAAAAGCTCCTCCTCGTACGCCGCCTGTGCAAAGGAATGTCCTTCCTCCATGTAGCGCACGCAGCGCTGAAGCTTCTCCTGAAGCGGCGCACAGTCGGTCATCTTGATCGATTCGATCACGGCGATGTCCTGCATCTCGCCGCTTGCGAGGAAGGTTGCGAGCGCGGAGGTAAAACGGAACATGCCCATGTTTTCAAGGATCGCGCGGGTTGCGGGGATCTTCAGCAGGATGCCCTCGACGAGCGGACGTTTCCCGGTGTTCCAGAGAAGAAGCCCGATCAGAAGCGCCGCCGCAAGAAGCACCATAATCACCAGAGCCGCCCAGGAAAATCCGTAGGCGAGGCGAATGTAGCGGTAAGAGGACGCCGCAAGCGATCCGGTCATATTATTGTAAACATCGGTAAATGAGGGAAGCACCATGGTCAGCATCACGAGAAGCACCGCGATGATCAGGACCAGCATGGCGGCGGGGTAAGTGACTGCGTTTTTCAGCTTGTCGGAAATCGTTTTCTGTTCGTTGTAGTAGCGCGACAGTCTGAAAAGCACATCCTCGAGGCGTCCGGACTGCTCGCCGGCCTGAACCATCTGCAGGCAGTACTGCGGGAAAATCCCGCTCTCTTCCATGCCCTGAGAAAGGCTCTTTCCTTCCTCCAATGTGTTTTTCATCACGTCGAGGCCTTCTTCCAGGATTCCGCCGCTCTTGTGGCCGCTCCGAAGAAGCGACACCGCCTCGTCCGTCTGAATCCCTGCCTGCGCCATCATCGCCATGCTCTCGCAGAAAGCGCTGACGCCCAAATTGTCCAGTTTTCTTTTCATCCCTTTACCCTCATCAGTAATGATAGATATCTTCGTAATTGCTGCCGTCTCCGACAAAATCCGGCGGCGCGCCGCCTGCAAAAAAGGTCAGATCCAGTCTTGTCCAGACCTTTTTCTTCACTTCAAATTTCACTGTCACCCAGCCGGTTTCCTCGGTATAAAACATGTTCCAGGCATGATACAGATCGTCCGGGGCCACATAGCCGAAAACCAGCTTGGTCGGAATTCCCTGCGAGCGGAGCATTGCCGCGCAGAGAGAGGCGTAGTCGAAGCAGATTCCCTTTCCGGTCTCGAGCGTTTCATCCGGGTCCGGCAAATAGTCGCTCTGCGTCTGGATCGTCTCCGCCTTGTCGGAATCGTACTTGACATTTTTCGTCACATAATCATAAACCGCTTTCACAACGTCGACCTGTGTGTCGGCACTGCGGGCAAGCTCGCGCGCCTTCTTCGTCGTGTCGGATTTCGCGTCGAATTTCACATAATTACTGGGCCGCAGGAAGGGCTGGAATTCGTCCTTCAGCTTCACGGTAATCGTATCGTCCTTGATCTTCGCGTACTTCGTACCGGTCGTATTCTCCATGACCCGGTAGTAGTACTCTCCGTCTCCCAGCTGCAGCGGATAAATCGAAGGGGTGCCGTCCGAGCTGATGTCGTAGGTGTAGGTCTGATCGTCCTTGATCAGCTGTACCTTCAGCTTCTTCGCAGACTTCGCGGACATCGCGATGTAGCCCTCGGAAAGCGCCGTCGTATCGACTTCCACCTGACGGGGCTCCGTCGCCTTCTTTCCGTGGAATGACGAGAGGAGAATGGGCGGCGCTTCGTAGCTTCCGCTTTTCACGGAGGCCGTCGGCACCTCGCTTTCCGTCAGGTCAACATTTCCGGCGGATTCGTCCCCGGAACTGTCGGCAGTCTCCGCGCCGATCTCGTCCGTACTGATCGCGGCGTCGCTGTCCCCGGGACTGCAGGCCGTAAAAAGCATCGTGATGACCAGCACAAAAACAGCCGCAAGGTGAAGAACTGGTATTTTTTTCAGTTTTACCCTCATAAAATCAGTTCCTCAACCTCCCGGCCAGAATATTCAATAGCGCGCCGCAGATCGCGAAGATTAAAAGATTGATCTTCCCGGCTGTCGACATATAGATTGTCATCAGATCCCCGAGGTAGCGGTAGTGCCGCACCACTTTCCCCATCACATTTGAATACGGGACGGGCATCGGATCATTTTCTTCGTTGTAATCGCCCTTGGTGATAAATTCACCTTCAACGACGTGGTTGCTGATCACGCGGTGAACCGTCAGTTCGCCGTTCTCCATGTACGCGATGATCTCGTCCGCCTCAATCCGCGGCAGATCCTCGCCAGAAACGGTCTCCACATAGACAACCGAGCCAACGGGAATGGTCGGCGTCATGCTGCCTGATGTAATATTATAAGCCTCCCAGCCTTTAATGGCCTTCGGAAGCACGGCAGGCAGGGTCATTGCGATCACTGCAAGAATTAAAATCGTGCCGGCGATATTGCAAAGAGCGGGAATAACCTTCCCGCCCCTCGCTTTTTTCTTTTTACCGGACAGTTTAGTAAGATTATCTTTGTCCATTCGGTTTATTTCTTGTTGTCGTCCTTCTCTTCTACATTCATCTGACCGTTCTTTTTGTTCTTACGAAGCTTCACAAGAAGGAGGATCAGAAGGGTGAGTCCTGTCAGTCCGCCGAGAGATCCGAAGATGAATCCGGGCTTTCTGATCACGTCGAGGATCTTCTGCACCGTGATCTTTCCGTCATCCTCTGTACTTTCCTCGGGAAAGTCCGTGGAAGCAAGCGGGATGCTGGAAGTTTCGATCTCGATCTCTTCCTCCGGTGTGGGAGGTGTTACAGGACCTGCGCTCTCGGACTCACTTGCAGAAGCGGATTCCTCCGCACTGCTCGACGGTTCTGCTTCCGAGCCGGAGGGTGTTACAGGATTGCCCTGTTCGTCTGTCTCAGCGGACGGATTTACAGGATTGCCCTGCGCGTCTGTCTCACCGGACGGTGTCACAGGATTGCCCTGCGCGTCTGTCTGAGAAGGTGTTACAGGATTGCCCTGCGCATCAGTCTGTGCGGCAGTTGTCGTACCGGCGGCATTCGCAGCAGTTGTCGTCTCAGCTTCGGTGGAGGTTGTGGTCTCCTCTTCCTGCGGATTCTCATAATACGGGAAGTAGAAGACATTGTCCGCCGCGTTCGATGAGAGGGTGATTCTGCCGTTATACGCTCTCGGTGTATAGTTCTCAATGTAGGGGAAGGCAAGGACGAGCTGTTCGCCTGCATTGCCGTAGTGTGTCTCTTCGCTGACAAAATTGCCGGATCCGTACGGAACTTCCGCCTGCAGCGGATTGCCGTTCACGTCCACATAGTAGATCGTGTAGGAAACCGCGCCGTTTGCCATGTAATAGCCGACTACGAGGTCCATATCCCGATCCACCGGGAAGCTGGCCT
>CAMOZF010000026.1 GCA_946630765.1 uncultured Lachnospiraceae bacterium
GAAGCTGGCGCTTTCCACGATCTCTTCCGGATCCAGATCCAGCTGATCTACAAGAATCTCTCTGATTTTTTCTAACATTGCCATTCTCCTTTATGTAATTGAATTGAAAATCCTGTCTCAACGAAGATGTCTTCTCTATCTTATATACACGAATGCAGGCGGCTTGTCAACCATTAAAAAGCGGCACGATTCGTCAGTCAAGATGCTGAAGGTCCAGTTTCATTTGATTTTTCAGTGCATCCAGACTTTCAAATTTTTTTTCGGGCCGGATAAATTTTTCGAAGAATACCCCGAGCTGCTGTCCGTAGAGATTTTCGGAGATTCCGGGGTAATACACCTCAAGAAGCGGGTCGAGGCTCTCCTGCACGGTCGGTTTCGTGCCGAGATTTGCAAGTCCCCGGATCCACTGTCCGTGAAGAAGGGTCCGGATCTGGTACACGCCGAAGCACGGCAGGTATTTGTCCGGGTCCGGACGGATATTCGCGGTCGGAAAGCCGAGCTTTCCCGCGAGGTGCATGCCGTTTATGACCGTGCCGCGGATCTCGTAGGGACGGCCGCAGAGCTTTTCCACATCCGCGATCTGCCCCAGGTCAAGAAGCGTGCGGATTCTCGTACTGGAGATCACGGATCCGTCTGCCGATGTCAGGGACGGAACGGTTTCGCAGCTGAAGCCGAATTCCTCGGCGTTCGCCGAGAGAAATGCCGGACTGCCCTTTCTGTCTCTGCCGAAGCGGAAATCCTCGCCGCAGACGATATAGGCCGCGTGCAGCTTCTGAAGAAGAATATCTGTGAGGAAGCGCTCCGCCTCGGTTTTCGCAAATTCTTCCGTAAAAGGAATGCGAAGAAGAAGCTCTGTCCCGAAGGCTTCGAGGATGTCCTCCTCTTCCCGGTTGGTCAGGAGGCAGTTTCGCATGCTGCCGCCGTTTTTGTTCATTTCGATGGAGACGACTGCCGGGATCAGGCCTTCTTCTTTTTTCTCGGAAATCTTCTGAAGAAGCATCTGATGGCCAAGATGCAGGCCGTCGAATTTGCCGATCGTGACCGCGGTTTTTCCGCGGATCTCCGACAGGCTTTCAAGATTGTTGTATATCTGCATTTTTCTCTCCGCCCGCAGCAGGAAATCCGGCAGAGGCCGGATTTTCACTGCGGAAGAAACATTTTATCAGGTTTGTAGAGATCTTCGTCCGGGTAATAACGGTAGACGCCCATAAAGCGGCCGTCCGGATCGCAGACCTTGATGCGGCTCGTTTCGGTATCATCTGGAAGTCCCTCAAAATCCTCCCGCCGGAGCCGGTTTCCGTTCATAAGAAGCTTTGAGGCTTCCGGTTTTACACAGAAGGACGGATACGGAAGGACGGACTCTACCGGGAGGATCCAGTCATTGAGAAGCCCCCGGTCTCTTGCTTCCTCGATCTCCGAAAGCGTATGTGCCTGGTCGATCAGAAATTCGCCGTGTCTCAGACGCCGAAGTGAACTCATGCAGGCGCCGCAGCCGAGCTTTTTTCCGATGTCCGCACAGAGCGTCCGGATATAGGTGCCTTTTTCACAGGAAACCGTGAAACGGGCGTTCGGAAGATCTATTTCGTTGATCAAGATGTCGTCGATCCGAAGCCGCACGGGCTGTCGTTCGATGACAATGCCTTTTCTCGCAAGCTCGTAGAGCTTTTTTCCGTCGACCTTTTTCGCGGAAACCATCGGCGGAATCTGATCGTAGTCGCCGATAAAGGACAGAATGGCTTCCCGAAGCATCTCTTCCGAAACATCGGGCGTCGTTTCCCGAAGAACCGTTCCGAAAATGTCCTCGGTATCCGTTTCCACCCCAAGCAGGATTCCGGCCTCATAGACCTTCCGCTCGTCCGGAAGATAGTCGCAGAGTCTGGTCGCGCTTCCCAGAAAAACCGGAAGGACGCCTGTCGCCTGAGGGTCCAGCGTTCCGCCGTGCCCGATCTTCTTCATGTGCAGAATGCCGCGCAGCTTCGCAACGACGTCAAAGGAGGTGAAGTCCTTCTCCTTGTCGACAAGGATCACACCGTCCATCAGTTCGACGCCTCCGCGATCTGACGCCGCACGATCTCTGTCACTTCCTCAAGCGGCTGATCAAAGGAAAAGCCGGCCGCACGAATGTGTCCGCCGCCGCCGAAGGTCTGAGCGATCGCGGCGACATTCACGTCGGATTTGGAACGGAGACTGCCCTTCCAGCTGCCGTCCGTGAACTGGTACATGAACATCACCACGTCGGCTTCGCGGACCTCATTCATATAGGCGACAACGCCGCCAAGTTCCGTCGCGGAGACGCCGAAATCCTGCTGCATCTTCAGATCGCAGCTTCCGACCAGGAAACGTTCCTTCTGGAAAAGCGTGCTTCTCGCGACAATTTCGCCGGTGATTTTCATCTCCTCATAGGATTTCTCGGTAAAGGACTTTTCCACAATTTTCGAGAAGGGAATCCCGCGGGCAATCAGGTCCGAGACAATGTTCAGCGTGTCCGGAGAGACATTGTCGAAACGGAGCGCCCCCGTATCGTGGATAATGCCCGTATAAAGGCAGACCGCGGTATCGAAATCGATCCGATCCGGGGAAAGCATCCTGTAGAGCACCTCGCAGGCCGAGGAAGCATTCGGCAGGATGATATTTTCGCCGGCAAAGCCGGGATTTGTGGCGTGGTGGTCGATACAGACGGTTTTTCCACAGTTCAGAAAGGCCTGCTTTCCGGCGCCGATCCGCTCAACAGTGGAGGCGTCGAGCGAGATCACGAGGTCGAAATTCTCCCCTTCGCCCTCGTCCTCCCGCACCGGCTGGTTCTCGATCAGAAAACGGATGCCGAAGGGAAGTTCGCCCAAAAAAGGGACAACCCGCAGATCCGGAATATTGTCCCTCAGATAATGATATGCCGCCATGACAGAACCCGCGCAGTCGCCGTCGGGACGCACATGGCCCACGACAGCGACTGAACGGACGTCGTTATTAATAAAATCCAGAAGATTACTCATCACTTTCTCCGTCTTCTTCTGCTTTTCGCGCTTCGATTGCGGCGCGGTCTCTTTCCGCAACCTCCTCAATCAGCCTGGACATCCGGATGCCCCGTTCGATGCTTTCGTCTTCGATGAAGCGAAGCTCCGGCGTGTTTCTCAAATTGATCGTCTGGGCCAGCTCCCTTCTGATAAAGGGCGCCGCGCTGCGGAGGCCTTCCATGGTTTCTTTACGGACTTCTTCATCCGCAAGAACGGAAATATATGCCTTGCAGATCTTCAGATCCGTCGTGACTTCACACGCCGTGACCGAAGTCATCGGGGAAACGCGGGGATCTTTCAGCTCGCGGCTGATGATGAGCTGCAGTTCCTTCTGAACCTCATGATTAATGCGCAGTGAACGCATGCTCCCTTTTTTCATAACCCGCTCCTTTCACAGCCCCAGGATCGATCAGGTGCGCTCCACCTGAACCATCTTGTAGGCTTCAATCTGGTCGCCTTCCTGAATATCGTTGAATTTCTCGAAGACGATACCGCATTCAAAGCCTTCGCGGACTTCCTTCACGTCATCCTTGAAGCGCTTCAGGGATGCCAGAGGTCCTTCGAAGATCTGGACGCCGTCACGCGTGACACGCGCGCTGCAGCCGCGTTCGAGCGTTCCGTTCAATACATAGGAACCTGCAATCGTACCGACGCCGGAAGCCTTGAAGGTCATGCGCACTTCGGCATGGCCGAGGACCTTTTCCTCGTAAACCGGCGCGAGCATGCCTTTCATCGCGGACTCGACGTCCTCGATTGCCTGATAAATGACCTTATACAGCCGAAGGTCCACATGCTCCTGATCCGCCAGAATCTTGGCCTGGTTGTCAGGACGCACATTGAAGCCGATCACGATCGCGTTCGAGGCGGAGGCGAGCGAAACGTCGGATTCGTTGATCAGACCGACGCCGCCGTGAATAACCTTGACCTGAACCTCTTCGTTCGAGAGCTTCTCCAGAGACTGTCTGACCGCCTCGACGGAGCCCTGCACATCGGCCTTGACGATGAGCGGGAGTTCCTTGATGTTGCCGGCCTGGATCTGGTCGAACAGCGTATCAATACTGAGCTTCTGCCGGGTTTCGGCGAGCATCTTCTTCTTTTCTTCCGCGATAAAGGTTTCCGCGTAGCTTCTCGCATCACGCTCGTTCTTGTGGCCGATGCAGACTTCGCCGGCATTCGGCACGCCGTTGAGACCGAGAATCTCCACAGGCGTCGAGGGTGTTGCGGACTTCATCGCGTTGCCGTCCGCATCGAGCATCGCACGGACGCGGCCGTAGAAGGAACCGGCGGAAACGAAATCGCCGACCTTCATTGTACCCTTCTGTACGAGGACTGTTGCCACGGGACCGCGGCCCTTGTCGAGCTTGGCTTCGATCACGATACCGCGCATTTCACGGTTTGGATTGGCCTTGAGCTCCATCACCTCTGTCTGCAGCAGGATCATTTCCAGGAGTCCGTCGATATTCTCGCCGGTTTTCGCGGAAACCGGTACGAAAATCGTGGATCCGCCCCAGTCTTCGGGGATCAGCTGATACTCGGCAAGCTCCTGCTTGACGCGGTCGATATTGGCAGCAGGCTTATCGATCTTGTTGACTGCAACGATGACTTCGACACCGGCTGCTTTGGCGTGGTTGATTGCTTCAATGGTCTGCGGCATGACACCGTCGTCCGCAGCGACGACAAGGATCGCCACGTCCGTTGCCTGCGCGCCGCGCATACGCATCGCGGTGAAGGCTTCATGACCGGGGGTGTCGAGGAAGGTGATCTTCTCGCCGTTCAGCTCGACCATGTACGCACCGATGTGCTGCGTGATGCCGCCGGCCTCGCGGGCGGTGACATTGGTCTTACGGATCGCGTCAAGAAGCGAGGTCTTGCCGTGGTCGACGTGACCCATGACACAGACGACCGGGGGACGCTTCACCATCAGGCTCTCGTCCTCTTCCTCCTCCTTGAGGAGCTCTTCAATGACGTCGACCTGGACCTCATGTTCACAGAGAATATTGTATTCAAGTGCGACCTCTTCCGCCTCTTCATAGGAAAGCTCGGAATTGACGGTCAGCATCTTGCCCTGCAGGAACAGCTTCTTGATGATGTCCGCAGGCTTCATCTTCATCTTTTCGGCAAGCTCCTTCAGGGTGATGACATCCGGAAGGGTAATCATCTTGATGACTTCCTCTTCTTTTCTCGGTGCCTGCGGCTTCTGATTTCTCTGGCTTGTCTTGCTCAGATTCTTGAAGTTTTCAGCTTTCTTGCCGGTGCGGTCACGGTCTGAACGCTGCCGGTCAAGTGCCTTGCCGTTGGTGTTGTTTTTCTTTCTGGAATCGTTCTTGCCGATGGCTGCGGTATCCGGTGCGGCCGGACGGCTGTCTCTTGAGAAACGGGAGCCCTGGCCCTGACCCTGTGCGGGACGGTTTCCGAAGCTGCGGTTCTGACCCTGTGCGGTTCTGTCGCCGGGTCTGCCCTGTCCCTGTCCCTGCGGACGCTGGGCACCGCCCTGACGGAATCCGGGACGGTCGCCGTTTCGGCGTTCGCCTGTCCGCTGCTGATTCTGAGATCCGAAGATCCCGCGCTGTGCGCCGCCCTGCTGGCGTCTTCCTTCGCCGGATCTGTCGCGGCTCTCGCCGTGCTTTTCGGCATTCTGCGCACGCAGCTCACGCGCTCTCGCTTCTTTCTCTTCCCGCTCCTTGTAGACATTGCGAAGCGGACCCATGTTGCGGTCGAAAATCGAACGCGCCGTGGGCTTCTCCTGTGCGGGCGCCGCTGCCTTTTCCTGGGCTTCCGGCTTCTTCACCGGCGCCTTTGCGGTTTCTTTCTCCGCTGCGGCTGCGCTGCTGTCCTGCGCTTTTTCGGCAGGCGCTTCAGCCTTCACTTCAGGTGTCTGAAGCTTTTCTTCCTGAACGGCTGCGGGCTTCTTCTCCGGCGCAGTGTTCTCCGGATTAACGGGTTTTACAGAAGGCGCCGGTTCTCTTGTCTCCTGAACGGGGACATTCTCCGCCTGAACAGGATTCAGGTTCTGCTCCTTCACTGCCGGCACTTCCTCGCCGCGGACCGTTTCCTCCGGACGCTTCTTCGGTACAGGTGCGTCCTTCTTCTGAGTCGGCATTTCACGCGCGTAATCGCGGTACTGTTCCGCGGTTGTCGGAACATTCGGACGGATCACACGGCGCTCGCCGCCGCGGTTGTCACGCTGCTGTCCCTGCGGCGCCCGGCGGTTTCCTGCCGCAGCGCTGCCTTCTGTGCCGGTTTTCCGCTCTCTTCCCTGCTGGGACTTTGAGCCGGAACCGCTCGTATTCATGAATTTCTTACCGAAACTGGAGTTCTCCGGTCGGAAAAGAAGAACGGGTTTTTTCTTTTTCGGCTGTCCTTCGGAAGCTGCGGGCGCTTTCTCCTTCTCCGGCTTATTTACCGGCGCGGCTTTCTTTTCTGCCTCTTTATTCTCGGAATGTTCTGACACTTCTTTACTCACCTTTTTCTCCTCTTTTTTTACGGGTGCGGCAAATTCTGCGCGAACCCTGGCTGCGTCACTTTCTTCTATACCGGAAGCCGGTTTCAGATCGCCGCCGAGAAAATCAATGATTTTCGCACTGTCGGCACCGGTTTCCTTCGCAAGTTCATAGATTCTGATCTTTGCCATTTGCCTGCCCTCCGATCTTCTGATCCAGTTTCTTCAGTAACGATGCTGCAAAGCCCTGATCCGTGACGGCGGCGCTTGCGCGCAGCTGTTCACCGATCGCATGACCAAGAGCCTCTTTGTCTGCATAGAATCTGCAGGGAACTCCATAGCTTGCGCATTTGTCCGTAAACAGTTTTTTTGTATTTGAAGACGCGTCCTCCGCCACAATGACCAGATGTGCCTTCCCCTGTTTCACCGCCTTTTCTGCGGCAAATTCTCCGGAGACGACAGATCCGGCGCGTCTTGCAAGCCCTAAAAGCGACAGTATATTATCCAATCTGCTCCGAAAGCTCCCTTCGTATCATTTCGACCACGGAATCGTCCACCTTCATTGAAAATGCGCGGTCAAGCGCGTGCTTTTTCTGAAGGTTCTCGATGCATTCCGGCTTACGGCAGATGTAGGCGCCCCGGCCGTTCATCTTACCGCCGGGATCGACCGAGATCTGCGTATCGGAACGCACGATCCGTATCAGCATTTTTTTGTCCTGCATTTCTCCGCAGACAATGCACATACGCTGCGGAATCTTTTTTTTATTCAAAGCGTTTAAAGCTCCTGTTTATTCGTTTTCTTCCTCTGCGCCGGATTCGTATTCTTCGGAAGCTTCATAGCCTTCCTCATCATACGCTTCGTACTCTTCGCCGTAGGATTCTTCGTCATAGTCTTCTTCGGCGTAGCCCTCTTCGTAATCGTCGAAGAGGCCTTCCTCGCGGGCCTGGGATTCAGACTTGATATCGATCTTGTAGCCGGTCAGCTTCGCGGCAAGGCGGGCATTCTGGCCCTTCATGCCGATCGCCAGAGACAGCTGATTGTCCGGAACAACGACAAGCGCCGAATGTTCGTCTTCATCCGCGGCAACGGCGATGACCTTAGCCGGAGAAAGCGCGTTTTCCACAAAGAGCGCGGGGTTTTCGTCCCAGTGCACGATGTCGATCTTCTCTCCGTGGAGCTCATTGACGATCGGGGTGATACGCGAGCCGTTGACACCGATGCAGGCGCCGATCGGATCGATCGCCGGGTCGTTCGTGGCGACGGCCATCTTGGTTCTCGAGCCGGCCTCACGGCTGATTGCGCGGATTTCCACAATGCCGTCGCGGATTTCGGAAACTTCCATTTCGAAAAGGCGGCGGACCATATTGGCCTTCGTACGGGAAATCTGAACGCGCGGGCCCTTGCCGCCGTCCTTCATTCCGACGACATAAACCTTGATATGCTGGGTCGGCACGAAGGTCTCCCCGGGGATAATGTCGTCGCGCGTCAGGATCGCATCGGCCTTCCCGAGATTGACGCTGACGATTCCGTTCATGACACGCTGCACGACACCGGTCATGATATCATGTGCGCGGCTGTTGAAATAGTCGCTGACAGACTGGCGCTCTTCTTCGCGGATCTTCTGAAGAATGATGCTTTTTGCGTTCTGCGCGGCAATTCTTCCGAATTCGCGGGACTTGACCTCTACACGGACCGTATCGCCGAGGTTCGCGTTCGGATCGATTTCCTTCGCCTTTTCGGGAAGGATCTCGGTGTTCGGGTTCTCTACCTTTTCAACCACGGTCTTTTCCTGCAGAATCGAAAAGTCGCAGGTCTCCCGGTTGATCGAAACCGTAATATTCTCCGCCGATCCGAAATTGTTTTCGCAGGCCTTTACGAGCGAAGCGTCGATCGCATCGAACAGTACGTCCTTGCTGATCCCTTTTTCCTTTTCCAAAAGATCGAGCGCTTCCATCAGCTCCTTATTCATTGTTTTTTCCTCCTGAAATGAATGCATCCTTCAGATGCATGATTCAATTCGTTTATTCTGCGTCCCAGTCCACGTATTCGCGGATAAGCGCAATGTTTTTCCTGTCAATCACCAGGGTCTTTTCATCTGAAAGAACCGTGATCGAAGTCTTGTCGAATTCCTTAAGCGTTCCGACCAGCTCCTTCAGTCCCTCGCATTCCTTATACAGACGGAGTTCCACGTCTTTATTCAGATTGCGCTGATAGTCTTTTTCCTTTTTCAGCGCGCGACCGAGTCCGGGGCTGGATACCTCGAGCGTGTAGACGTCCGGGATAAAATCGTCCCGGTCCAGTTCTGCGCTCAGATACCGGCTGACCATCTCGCAGTCTCCGATATTGACGCCACCGTCCTTGTCAATGTAGTAGCGAAGATAGAAGCTTCCGGCTTCCTTCACATATTCCACATCGACGATCTCCAGATGATTTTCCTGAAGAAATCCCTCTGCCAGCTTTTCGGCTCTTTTCTCGATATCTTCGTGTTTTGACATGAAACCTCCTATCGCATGAAAAAAGCGGGCTCTTGAAAAGCCCACCTTCATGAAACAAAGGTACTATAACACTAAAGCCCGGAAAATGCAAGCGATTTTCAGAAAAATCTGCATTTTCCGGACAATTTCTCATAAAGATCAGCAGTATCCGATCTCCTCAGCGAGTTTCTTCTCGATAATAACGGTCGCGTCTCTGTGCATCCGCATGAAGGTGCAGGGGCACTTCGGATCGATGCGGTCCTGAATCAGGAGCTTTGTTGCGGCTTCCTGCTTGTTGCCGCTGATGATCATCAGCAGTCTCTTTGCGCGCATGATGTTGCCCATGCCCATGGTCAGTGCGTGAGTCGGAACGTCTTCCTTGCTCGCGAAGAAGCGCTTGTTGGCTTCGATCGTGCTGTCGTCAAGGGTTTCCTCGTGTGCGCCGTCGTACAGGGTCTCGCCGGGCTCGTTGAAGCCGAGATGGCCGTCCGGGCCGACGCCCAGAACCTGAATGTCGATATCGGTTTTGTCAAGCACTTCGTTGAATTCCTTCAGATTCTCTTCGACGCAGCCGACGCCCTTTGCAACATAGGTGTTGGCCTTGTCAATATTGATATGATCGAAAAGATTTTCGTTCATGAAGTAGCGGTAGCTCTGGTCATGTGTGCCCTCGAGGCCGACGTATTCGTCCAGGTTCACGGAATGAACCTTCGAAAAGTCCAGGCCTTCTTCATGACAGCGGCGGGAAAGCTCCTGATACATGCCGACCGGGCTGGAGCCTGTTGCAAGGCCGAGTGTGCATTCGGGATTCTCGCGGACGATCTTCTCGATGATATCGGCGCCCTTCTTTGCGCCTTCTTCATAATTTTCTACAACAAGTACTTTCATGGGTTTTCCTTTCTTTTATAGTAAGCTGAGAATCAGTATTTTTCAACGACTTCGCCGTCGCGTTTCCAGATGCTGTTAGCCGGGACGACGCCGCGGACGCAGCTGGTCGGATAAATGTTGCTGTCTCTTCCGATCACGGTACCCGGATTCAGGACGGAATTGCAGCCGACCTCGACACGGTCGCCGAGCATCGCACCCATCTTTTTCAGACCGGTTTCGATCTTCTCGGTGCCGTCCTTGACGACAACAAGCTTCTTGTCGGATTTGACGTTGCTGGTGATCGATCCGGCGCCCATATGGGACTTGTAGCCGAGGATCGAGTCGCCGACATAGTTGTAATGCGGAACCTGTACGTTGTCAAAAAGAATGACGTTCTTCAGCTCCGTCGAGTTTCCGACGACACAGTTCTCGCCGACGAGCGCCGAACCTCTGATAAAGGCGCACTGCCGGACCTCGGTCTTGTGGCCGATGATGCAGGGGCCGCCGATGTAGGCGGTGGAGAAAACCGTCGCGTCCTTCGCAATCCACACATCCTCCTGCGGATGATCGTACTCCTCCTCGGGAAGAGACGCGCCGATTTCAAGAATCAGTGCCTTGATCCCCGAAAGCGCCTCCCAGGGATAGGTGAACTTGCCCAGGAAAGCAGCCGCTTCCGGATAGGTATGTTCCATATCGTAAAGCTCTTTGATTGTATACATGTCTGTACTCCTTTTTTGTGAAACCGTCAGCGGATTTTGATCAGATGACCGGATGTTCTCATCGCATCGATGATCGCGTCCACCTGCTTCTCGCATTCCTCAAGACTGCCCGCTTCCGACATAACGCGGAGCACCGGCTCTGTGCCGGATGCGCGAAGAAGGACACGGCCGTTGTCGCCGAGCGCTTCGGTGCACTTTTCAACAGCGTCCTTGACTGTCTGGTCGGCCAGGGTTTCGGCCTTGTCATCGACCTCGACATTTTTCAGCACCTGCGGATACATTGTGACGCCTGCTGCGAGCGCGGACAGCGGAAGGTTCGTGTCGATAATGACGCTCATCAGCATGATGGCTGTAATGAGGCCGTCGCCGGTATGCGCATACTTTCTGAAAATGATATGGCCGGACTGCTCGCCGCCGATCATGTGATCGTTTTCCTTCATGTTTTCATAGACATAACGGTCGCCGACTGCCGTCTTCTCGTAGGCGATGCCCAGCTCGTCGAGCGCCTTGTAGAGGCCGAAGTTCGACATGATCGTCGTGACGACGGTGTTGGTCGTCAGAAGTCCATGGCTCTTCATCCACTTCGCGCAGATGTACATGATCTTGTCGCCGTTGACCTCGTCGCCGTTCTCGTCGACCGCAAGACACCGGTCTGCGTCGCCGTCAAAGGCAAAGCCGACATCCAGACGGTTTTCACGGACATATTTCTTCAGCCCTTCGATATGTGTCGAGCCGCAGTTGGTGTTGATATTGACGCCGTCCGGTTCCGCGTTGATGACGTAGGTCTTCGCGCCGAGTGCGTCAAATACGGAGCGCGCGATCATCCAGGAAGCGCCGTTTGCGCAGTCCAGACCGACCTTGTGCTTCTCAAAGGAACGGGTTGCAAGACTCGTCAGATAGCCGATATAGCGGTTTCTTCCGGAGTAGAAATCAATGGTCTTGCCGATCGCATCGTCCTGTGCGTAGGGAAGCTCTGCGGGATCGCCGTCGATGAAACGCTCCAGCTCATCCTGCAGC
>CAMOZF010000027.1 GCA_946630765.1 uncultured Lachnospiraceae bacterium
CACGGACAATTACTACGGCGCGGCGGCGACCTTTGTGGATGACGCCTACAATGCGGCCAAGCCCGGCTTCTTCAAGACGATCTGGGGACAGCTCGTATCGGCGCTGGCCGGCGGCGGCGCGGTTTCCGGCATCCTTGTCGGAAAGCATAAGAGACAGCCTGCGACGCCGAAGCGTCACTATGTGAAGCAGAACGGCGTTGTTCCGCGGCGTTCTTCCGACCGCTTCATGGGGACGACGACAGAGGTCCGTCATATCGAGCGTGCGGAACCCTCGGACTCCGGAGGCTCCTCCGACGGAAATATCAGTTCTTCTTCCGGAAGCTCCGGAAATCACGGCGGCGGCGCGTCCTTCTGATCATGGGGACGTCTGCGCGCTGAAACAGAAGGCAATTACAGATTCGCTCAGGATGACCAGATCATTCTGGGCGAATCGTCATAAGAGTAAAAGAAAGAGGAAGTACTGTGACGGATTACACGCCCGAATATGTCCGAAGCCTGGAGAATGAGCGCGAAAAACTCAAAGAAGCACTCCGGGAAGCCGAATCGGAAAGTAAAGCGAAGGAACTGTTTCTGAGCAATATGTCGCATGACATCCGCACGCCGATGAATGCCATCATCGGCATGACCGCGCTTGCCAAGAACCATATCGACGAGAAGGAACGGGTGCTCGACGCCCTTCAGAAGATCGAGGTCGCGGGCGGACACCTGCTGTCTCTGATCAACGATGTCCTGGATATGTCGAGGATCAACTCGGGCCGGATGAAGATCCGCGAGGACCGCTTCGAGCTGTCGGATCTTCTGCATGAGCTGCTGGTGATCGTGCGTCCCCAGAGCGATGAGAAGGGCCACAGCTTCCGCTTCGAGACCGGGGAGATTTACAGGGAAACGCTCTACGGAGACGCGCTCAGACTCCGTCAGATCTACGTGAATATTATCAATAACGCCGTCAAGTACACGAAAAGCGGCGGGAAAATCCGGGTCAGCTTCAGTGAGGAGCTGGATCAGGACCGGGTGCTTCTGTACTTCTCCTGCGCAGACAACGGCATCGGCATGAGTCCGGAGTTTGTCAAAAGGATTTTCGAGCCCTTTGAGCGGGTCAATTCCAGCACGGTTTCGGGGATTGAGGGCACAGGACTCGGCATGAGCATTGTCAAAAGGCTGGTCGAGCAGATGAACGGCACGATTACCGTCGAAAGTGCGGAAAATGCCGGGACGACCGTGAAAATCTGCATTCCGCTCCGCTACATCGATACGGCGCTTGCTAAGGACGCGCTTTCCGGACGGAACTTCCTGATTATCGAAAACGATGAGCAGGTGATCCGCCGTTACCGGGAGATCCTGAATGAGGCGGGATGTGCTTTCCATGTCGTCGGGAGCTCGGCAGAGGCGGTATCGGCGCTTGCCGAAGGAGAATTCCGGGGCGGCAGGACGGATGCGGTGATCATCGGAAGTATCCTGCAGGCTTCCGAGACGCTGTATGATATTGCCGCGTATATGAAGAAGTCCAATCCGGGACTTCCGGTCATCCTGATCTCGGAGGATCCCTGGGACCGGATCAGCTATCAGGCGGAAAGAGCCGGCGTCGACCGCTTCATTCCGCTGCCCTTCTTCCGGAAATCCCTGCTTCTTGGGCTTTCGGACGTGCTGGACGGAAGCGGTAAAAAGGAAGAGCATCTCGCGGTGCCCGATCTTTCCGGGAAAAAGCTGCTTCTCGTGGAAGACAATATGATCAACCGTGAGATCGCAAAGGAAATCCTGAGCGCGACCGGTGTCGCGATCGACAGCGCGGAAAACGGTGTGGAAGCCGTCAAACGCTTTGAGGACTCAGATCCGGAAGAATATTCGATGATCCTGATGGATATTCAGATGCCGGTCATGGACGGCCTGATGGCGGCCAGACAGATCCGTCAGCTGGAACGGCCGGATGCCGCATCCGTCCCGATCTACGCGATGACGGCCAATGCCTTCCAGGAGGACGTCGAAAAGGCGAGAGCTTCGGGAATGAACGGACATCTTGCAAAACCGATCGATATTAACGCACTGATGCAGGTGCTTCGTCAGATTCGCTGATTATTGTGGGGACATTATGCGCGATTATCAGATCCGATATATTGAGAATATCAAAACCGTCCAGGCGCTTCTTCACCGGACCGACCGCCCGGGAGAGGATTTTTCCGGCTGGCTTTCCGAGAAGAAGGCCGACGAGGCGGAAATCGGCCGCTTAAAGGCCGAAAACAATCGGCTGCTGTCGGAGAATCTCTTCCCGATGCTTGACCGCCTTTTAGAGGCCTCAGAGGAGGATATCGGGGAGCTTCTGGACTTTTCGGACCAGCTGATGGACTGGTCCGTGAACCTGGATATCGGCGTGTATGTGCTGATTCACGACGCGCTTCTTTCTCTTTGCCGGCTGAAAAAGGACCGCGACGGGATGATCCGGGAGCTCTATAAGCTCGGCATGGGCATGTATTACCTGAACCGTACGATTCAGGGACTTCCGGGTGCGGCCACAAGACCCTTCCTTTTCCAGAATGAGATGCTTTTTACGGAAGCGGGCTCTTATCTGAAATTCTTCCAGGAGATCGAAAACGAGGAAACCAAGGGCTATATCATCCGGAGTCTCGCGAATATCGCGATCTGCGCGCCGGATAAGAAGAAGCGCGTCGCGACGACCTCGCGGATCCTGAAGATCGTCAGGGACCCGTATTATCAGGCACTCGCGCCGGGCCTTCCGTGGGAGCGCTTCTACCGCGCGAGCAATCAGCAGATGAGCGCGAACCGCAGCATGATGTCGCGGGGAGACCTGTCGAGCGAGGAGCTGTCGGAGGTTCTCGACGCCTGCTATTATGTATTTGAGCCGGAAAAGGACCGGAAGGACCCGAATATCCGCTGGCTCTGGCCCTACTATGAGATGGAGTACAGCTGCGGCTTTACGGACGCGGAGACGACCGCGCACCGGCTGAAGGATCTGATCGAGAGCGTCCCGAAAGACCAGTTCGATGTTTCCGGCCTGTACGGATCCCTGCAGCTTCCGATCTACTTCGGAAGCCTTCTGAAGGACAACCCCTCACTTCTTCAGAAGCCGGAATATGTGGAGTTTCTCGCGAAGGCCTATCAGATCATGCTCCGGACGGTCAGCGCGATCCCGCCCGAAAACTACGATGACTTTTTCTATTACGAAATCGCGCTGATTATTTCCAGCTATTTTGAGACGGAAGGCGTGATGGACTACCGCGCGGTCACGGAGCTTCTGATGAAGCGGCTGTTCGGCCAGGAATATGTGAAGGGCAGAAGGACCGGAGAGCTGATGGCGCTTTTCGGAGAAGAGATCCTCCGGGATTCGCCGGACTTTTTCGAGGACGTTCCCGAGGTCCGGGTGGAAAAGGATCCGGAGACAAAAAAAGAAGTCTCCATGAGACTTCTTCGGGACTGCGGCCTGTATCATGATTTCGGCCTTCTGAAAATGAACCTTCTTCGGATGATGAATTCGCGGAATCTTTTTGAAAACGAACACCGGATCATGATGCTGCACTGCGAATCCGGCAGGGACGATCTGTCGCGCCGCGAGTCCACGAAGGCGCTCGCGGATACGGCCTATGCGCATCACGCCTACTATAACGGCGGCGGATACCCCGCGGGCTACGTGCGCCGCGAATCTCCGTACCGGATGATGACGGACATTGCCGCAGTCTGCGTGTACATCCTGGAAAGCGGCGAAACAGATACGGAGAAGCTCTCATCGGACATCCTGAAGGAGAGCGGCAAGCGCTTCTCGCCGATGGTGAGCGTGCTGCTTCTCAACAGCAGCTTCCTTCAGCGGCTTTCGGAATTCCTGCATCAGGACGAGCGCATCTACTGGAAGGAAATCTACGACAGCGCCGAAAATACGGTCTGAAAAGGCCCTTTAAAGCCGCGCCCGACGATGGCGGTATCCACAACCGTGTAGGCCTGCTGGAAGATATTTCCGAACATCAGAGGAAGTGCAAATAAAAGGAGCAGCTTTACAGGCTGCCCCTTTGTCATGTTCATCATACCGGCAGATTCTTCCATGTTCATCGTTTATGCCTCATAGGAATCCATCATTTGCTGCATGATATTCTCGACCTTTTTGGTGAGAAACTTTTTCTCCTCTCTTGAAAGCTCGGAGACGAGGATCGGTTCTCCGAAGGTGACCTTGATGGTCAGCGGCTGAATCCGGTGATTGTTGCCTTCAAATACCTCGCCGGTGTTGTAGATCGCGACCGGAATGATCGGCGCGCCGGAACGCTCGGCGATCTTCAGAGACCCGCCGTGGAAGGGCATCAGTGCGGTCTTGCTGGAAAGGTCTTTATTTCTTGTACCTTCCGGGAAAATGCACATCGAGATGCCGGATTTCACATGCTCCGTCGCTTCCTTGATCGTCTTCACGCCTTCCTTGATATCCTCGCGGTTCAGGAAGAGGCCGTTCAGCTTCCTGATCCAGGTCCGGAAGACGGGAATTTTTTTCAGCGAATCCTTCGCGACAAAACCGGTGCGGTTATGAAGCTGCGGATAGGTGCAGATGATGTCGAAAATCGAACGGTGGTTGATGACGAATACGGAGGCGACGCCTTTTTCCGGAATATTTTCCTGACCGTAGACCTCTGTCTTGATGCCCATCAGCTTCATGCCTGTCCGGCAGGCCCACTGAATGCTGTGGAAAATCATATAATCCGCCTTTTCCTGATCGAAAAAGTGTACAATCCATGCGGCAAACCACAGGAAAAACCCGTAGATGGAATAAAATACGAGCATGGTAAAAAATAAAATCGTTCTGCCCATAATCCTCTCCTGACGCCGTTTCTTGACCGGCCAGTCCATTATAATATACCTTTCTGAAAAAGTCAAAGCCTTAAAGCGGATGAAGCTGATAAGTTCTCCTTGTATTTTTCCCCGAAATAGAGTAAAATAATTAAATCTATGAGTATATTTTAAGAGGAGACATCTGATTATGGAAGCATGTGTTCCGGTAAGAGAACTTTTTAAGGAAACCGAGAAGTATGCGGGGAAAGAAATCACCGTCGGCGGATGGGTCCGCAGCAACCGTGACAGCAAGAGCTTCGGCTTTCTTGTGGTCAGCGACGGTACATTTTTTACGCCGCTTCAGATTGTATATCATGACACGATGGAGAATTTCCAGGAGATCGCGAAGCTGAATGTCGGCGCGGCCCTGATCGCAAAAGGCACGCTGACCCTGACGCCGGACGCGAAGCAGCCGTTTGAGCTGCAGGCGACGTCGGTTGCGGTAGAGGGCGACAGTCCTTCGGATTATCCGCTTCAGAAAAAGCGCCACACCCTGGAGTACCTGAGAACGATGACGCACCTTCGCCCGAGAACGAATACCTTCCAGGCGGTTTTCCGCGTGCGTTCCCTGATCGCCTATGCGATTCACCGCTTCTTCCAGGAGCGCGATTTCGTGTATGTACACACACCGATCATTACGGGGTCTGATGCCGAGGGCGCCGGTGAAATGTTCCAGGTGACGACGCTGCCGCTTCAGGATCTTCCGCTGAATGAAGACGGCTCGGTGAACTATGCGGAGGACTTCTTCGGAAAGTCCACGAACCTGACGGTTTCCGGCCAGCTCAACGGCGAGACCTTTGCCTGTGCTTTCCGCAATATCTACACCTTCGGACCGACCTTCCGCGCGGAGAACAGCAACACGACCCGTCACGCGGCGGAATTCTGGATGATCGAGCCGGAGATCGCCTTTGCGGATCTGGAGGACGATATGCAGCTCGCGGAGGATATGCTGAAGTACATCATCCGCTATGTGCTGGAGAATGCGCCGGAGGAGATGGAATTCTTCAACAGCTTCGTTGACAAGGGGCTTCTTGACCGGCTGCAGCACGTGCTGAACTCGGATTTCGGCCGCGTCACCTACACGGAGGCGATCGCGCTTCTCGAGAAGCACAATGATAAATTTGACTATAAGGTCAGCTGGGGCTGTGACCTTCAGACCGAGCACGAGCGCTATCTTACGGAAGAAATTTTCAAGCGTCCGGTCTTCGTGACGGATTATCCGCAGGAGATCAAGGCCTTCTACATGAAGCAGAATCCGGACGGAAAGACGGTTGCCGCGATGGACTGCCTGGTGCCCGGCATCGGTGAAATCATCGGCGGCTCCCAGCGTGAAGAAGATTATGAGAAACTCGCATCCCGCATCAAGGAGCTTGGCATGCGGGAGTCGGACTATGACTTTTATATGGACCTCAGAAGATTCGGCACGGTCCGCCATGCCGGATTCGGTCTCGGATTTGAACGCTGCGTGATGTACCTGACCGGCATCGGCAATATCCGGGACGTTCTGCCGTTCCCGAGGACTGTTGGAACCTGCGAACTGTGACAAAGGAGTTTCCATGAAATTTATCCATCTCTCGAATGTCAATCTGGGTGCGGAGCCGATCAGATCAGACCATCTCACGGTGAACCGCGCCGAAGACGCGGCAAATGACTTCTATTCTGTGCTTCGAACCTGCCAGGAGGATGATATTGACGCCCTTTTCATCACGGGGACGCTTTTTGTAAAGCCCCCGACGGAAGAGGAGCTCAGAGACCTTGACGACCGCTTCCTGAGACTTTCGGATACGCGTGTTTTCTACGCGCCCGGGGTGTTTCCCGGCGGCGGCGACAACAGTGTCTACACGAACTACGAATGGCGCAGCAACACGCATGTATTCTCCGGCGAGAGCATTCAGAGAATCCATGTGTCGCGCTTTTCCGTGGAGGTGACCGGCGTCGGTTATTCCGCAAGAAGCTGGCACAAGGTGAAGCCTTCCGGACTGGTTCGGGGGAGAAAGGGCGCGATTCAGGTGCTTCTTCTGCCGTTTTCGGGGGAAGCCGCCGATTCCGGAAGTCCGGAGGAGCTGAAGGCGCTGCCATTTGACTATATCGGGGCGGGACAGACACATTCCTACCTCAGCGAGAATGGAAACCGGGTGTATGCGCCGGGCTCCTTTACCTCTGCCGGCTTTGACGATACCGACAGGCACGGCTACATCGTCGGAAACCTGGAGGACGACGGCAGAAAACGCGCGGCGCTTTCCTGCCAGTTCATTTCGGGCAGATGCAAAGAATATCTGGAAATCCGCGTAAACGCGCATAATGAGATCCTCTACCAGGAGGTTGAGGACCAGGTGCGTGCCGCGATGGAAGACTACGGCATGGACAATGTCTACCGGATCAGGATTTCGGGCGACTCGTCCCCGTCTCTTTATATCATGAAGGACAGCCTGTATCAGCTGGGCAATGTGCTGGAAATCGTGGACGAGACCGATACGGACGCCGTGAAGAAGCTTCTGACGGGCGGACGGGATGAGAAGGCAATCACACGGTTTGTAGACGCGGTTCTGTCGGAGGAGGATGTCTCCGTCAAGCAGAAAGCGATCCAGTACGGAATCGACGCGCTGCTTTCCGAGGAGTAAATGGAGGGTCCGGATGGTTATTCTGCAGCTCAATATTGAACAGTTCGGCAAACTGAAAAATAAGGAAATCACGCTCCGGCCGGGCATGAATGTCATCACCGGCGACAATGAATCCGGAAAGAGCACGATCGGAATGTATATCCGTGCGATGATCTACGGATTCGACGAGGAGCGCGGCGAATATGCAAAGTACCTGCCCTACGGCTTCACGGAAGGCGTTTTCGGCGGCAGCATGAAGGTGCTTCAGGACGGCGCGTTCTATGAGATTTTCCGGAACTTCCTTGCCGGCTCAGAGGAACTGACCGTGAAGAAGCAGTCGGACGGCCAGATCATCGAGGATCCGGAATTCTGGCTCGTGAAGGCGGTCGGCGGCGTGAGCCGCGAGCAGTATGAGGAAACCGGCTTCGCGGAGCAGTTCTCCCTTCAGAAGGACCTCCGCAAGTGGAGCGGTTCTTCGGCAACGCCCGAGGGCGCGGAGGAGATGAAGATCCGCAACAACTACCGCAAGGCCCGGAAGGCGCTCGAGGAGCGGCAGGTCGATTTCGAGAAAAAGCTGGATCCTGAGGTGAAGCTGCACTACATGGATGTGCAGAAGGAAGCCGGGGATAAGGAAGTCCGATTCTCTTCAAGAAAAGAGGAGCAGGAAAGAAACGCGGAGAAGCTCGAAAAGATGAAGTCGGATCTCGAGAAGGATGCGAAGCGCGTCGAGACCGAGAATAAAGAATATTTTGAAAAGCTTCACAATCATATGCTGGAAAGCAAGGCGGCGATGGAGCCCTTCATCGCGGCCGGTACGAAAAAGACCGGGAAGAATGTCCTGGGCTCGATCCTTCTCACGGCAGGCATCGCGCTCGCGGTACTGACCGCCTATGCGCTCTTTGCCTGGAAGATCTTTGACACCTCGCATCCGCTGTACTGGTTCATGATCGCAGCTTTCGGCGTGTCCGGCGGACTGTTTCTGGCGGGACTGATCCTGACGATCATCCACGCGGTAAAGAACGGCAAAGTGAAGAAGGCGCAGGCGCAGCTTGCGGATCTGAAGCCGAAAGCCGAGGAAGCCGAGCGCGAATACCAGAACTATGTGGACCACCGGGAAGAGCTGGAGCAGAAGATCGACAAGAAGGAATTCCGGGAGCAGAGCATTGAGGCGCTCGACCAGCGCCAGGCGATTCTGGATACCGAGATCGGGCTTCTGAGCCAGGAGCTTGAGAAGGTGCATGAAGAGGAAGAGGACCTTCGCGCGCTTTACGACGAGCAGCAGTCCTACGATACGGAGATCCGTTCGCTGCAGCTTGCGATCGACGCCTTCGGAAAGCTCGGCGCCGCCAAGGACGCGGAGATGAATGAGGCGCTCAGCAAGGCGGCCGGCGAGTATCTGACGATGCTGGACCGCAGGAAAAAGGACCGTCTGTTCATCGCCGATGACAATACGACAACGATTCTCACGGAAAACGGAGAGATTGCGCTTTCGGACCTTTCGATGAGCGCTGCGCAGGAAGTGGTGCTGGCGATCCGCCTTGCGGGCGTCGATGCGACAGACCCGGCAAGAACCCTTCCGATTATTCTGGACGATATGTTTGCAGGCTTCGACACGGAGCGGCTGAATTCCTGCCTGAGCTTACTGCGCTCGCTTTCAAGACAGGTCATCCTCTTCTCCTCCCAGACCAGGGAGCGGAGACTGCTGTAAAGGAGTTATTTTATGATCAGTGCGAACGGCATTACCTTACGACTCGGCAAAAAGGCGCTTTTTGAAGATGTCAATATCAAGTTTACGGAAGGAAACTGTTACGGAATCATCGGCGCAAACGGCGCCGGAAAATCCACCTTCCTCCGGATCCTTTCGGGACAGCTCGAGCCCACGAACGGGACGGTGACGATCACCCCCGGGCAGCGGCTCTCCGTCCTCGAGCAGGATCAGAATAAATACGACGATCAGGTTGTTATGGACGCGGTCATGCAGGGAAACGCGCGGCTTTTCGAGATCATGAAGGAGAAGGACGCGATCTATGCAAAGACCGATTTCACCGACGAGGACGGCGAGAAGGCGGCGGAGCTGGAGGCTGAATTTGCCGAAATGAACGGCTGGGAAGCGGAGTCTGATGCGGCCTCTCTTCTGAACGGCCTCGGGATCGAGGAAGACCGGCACTATATGATCGTCGGCGATCTGCCGGGCGCGGAAAAGGTGAAGGTGCTTCTTGCGCGCGCGCTTTTCGGTTCGCCGGACATTCTGCTTCTGGACGAGCCGACGAACCATCTGGATCTCGCGGCCATCGACTGGCTCGAGGAATGGCTGATCAATTTTGACAACACGGTCATCGTGGTCTCCCACGACCGTTACTTTCTCAACAAGGTCTGCACGGCGATCGCGGACGTGGATTACAGCAAGATCCAGCTCTATTCCGGCAACTACGATTTCTGGTATGAGTCCTCGCAGCTGATGATCCGTCAGATGAAGGAAGCGAACCGCAAGAAGGAAGAGAAGATCAAGGAGCTGCAGGAATTCATCCAGCGCTTCTCCGCGAACGCCAGTAAGTCCAAGCAGGCGACCTCGAGAAAGCGCGCTTTAGAGAAGATCCAGCTCGAGGAGATCCGTCCGAGCTCCAGAAAATATCCCTATATCGACTTCCGGCCGGAGCGTGAGATCGGAAACGACGTGCTGATGGTCGAGAACCTCAGTAAGACCGTGAACGGCGTCAAGGTGCTCGATAATGTCAGCTTCACCTTAAACCGCGGAGATAAGGTCGCCTTTGTCGGCGCGGATGAATTCGCGAAGACCACGCTTTTCAGGATCCTGATGGGCGAGATAGAGCCGGATTCCGGTTCCTATAAATGGGGCGTCACGACGACGCAGAGCTATTTCCCGAAGGACAACAACTACGAATTCCAGTCCGACCTTCGGATCTACGACTGGCTGCAGCAGTATTCGCCGGTCAAGGATATCACCTATGTACGAGGCTTCCTCGGACGCATGCTCTTTGCCGGTGAAGACGGCGAGAAGAAGGTCCGGGTGCTTTCCGGCGGCGAGAAGGTGCGCTGCATGCTCAGTAAAATGATGATTTCCGGCTCGAACGTGCTGATCTTCGACGAGCCGACGAACCATCTGGATATGGAATCCATCACGGCCCTGAACCAGGGCATGATCAAGTTCCCGGGCGTGATCCTGTTCGCCTGCCGCGACCATCAGCTCGTGCAGACGACCGCGAACCGCATCATCGAGTTCCTGCCCGGCGGCATGATCGACAAGATGACTACCTACGATGAGTATCTGGCTTCGGATGAGATGGCGATGAAGCGTCAGGTCTACACCGTTTCGGAAATGGAAGAGGAAGAGGATTGAGTGCGCTTTTCCTGAAAATCATTGCGTTTCTGATCATGCTCGTGGACCATGCGGGCGTCGCGCTGTATCATTCCCAGCGGATCGGCTGGGTGCTGTATCGCGTGATGCGGATCACCGGGCGGCTCGCGTTTCCGATCTTCTGCTTTCAGCTGATCGAGGGCGCGCGCTACACGAAAAAGAAGTGGTGGTATCTTTTACGGCTCGTGATTCTCGCCGTCATCTCGGAGGCCTTTTTCGACCGGACGCTGTTCGGAAGCTTCTGGGATCCCGGCCATCAGAATGTGTTTTTCACGCTCGCCCTGGGACTGCTGTCGGTCTTTGTGCTGCAGTGGGCGATCGCGCGGCCGAAGGAAAAATGGCCAGTCACGATTCCGCTGTTTCTTGCGGCACTTGCGGCGCTTTCACTTCTCGCGGAGCTCGTGCTTCACACAGACTACGGCGCGGCCGGCGTTCTGCAGATCGGTCTGATGGGCATTCTGCTTCTTCCGTTTGACGGGCTGAGAAAGCGCGGCTTCCCGGACTGGCTGATCCGGGTGCTCGGGTGCATTCCGGGAATCCTGGTCTGCGCGGCAATCTGCGGCGGTTCGGAGTGGTTCGCATTCGCGGCGCTTCTTCCGATCGCGCTGTATAACGGCCAAAAAGGCTACAGCAGCAAGGTGCTTCAGTACGGACTGTATTTTTTCTATCCCGTGCACCTGATTCTTCTGT
>CAMOZF010000028.1 GCA_946630765.1 uncultured Lachnospiraceae bacterium
CCAGACATCCGGGTAGTTGAAGTCGACCAGCACGAAAAAGATTGACGGGAGCAGTACAAATGCATATTCTACGAGGCGGCCGCCGATCGTATTCATGGTCGAGCCGCCGGCATAGGTCAGGAAAAGGATCAGGGCGTAGCCGTGAAGGGCAATGACCATTTTCCACCAGACCTGCGTCCGAAAGCCCGGGGGCAGCCAGCTTCTCTTATCCGAAAGAGGGAGAAAGCGGGGCCGTTTCCCGGGCGTTTCTTCTTCAGGATCTTCGGAGAGCACCTCAGAAGAGATCGCAGCCGAAAGCAGCTCCTCCATCGGAAGGGCGGAGATATTCAGAAGATCCGAGAGAAGCTCCCGGACATTTTTATAGCGGGTTTCGGGGTCCATCCGCGTACATTTCTCTGTGATGTTGTGAAGTGCGGCCGGTACCTTTTTCGGATCCATCCCGCCGGTTGAGAGCTCGGTGATCAGCATGCCGATCGCGTAAATGTCCGTCGCCGGGGAGGAGGCGGCAAACCCGTACTGCTCCGGCGCCGCGTAGCCGGCCGTGCCGAAAAGCTCGGTATCGCGCCTTTTTTCGGGCGTCGCTACCTTTGCCGCGTTGAAGTCCACGAGCTTCAGGACGCCGTCCGTGCTCAGGATCAGGTTTTCCGGCTTGATGTCGCGGTGGACAATCGGCGGGTCGGCCTCGTGGAAGGGAAGAAGAATCTGCACGAGCTCCGCGGTGATTCGAAGGACCTCCGCTTCCGGCAGCGCGCCGCGCTCCTCCAGGATTTCCCGGAGGCTCTGGCCGGGCAGATACTCCTCAATGATGATCAGTTCTTTGCCGTCCTCGAGAATCTCGACGATTTTCGGAACATTCTGGGGATTTCTGCTCCTGATAAACTCAAAAACCGCGCGGTCGTAGATGGAAAGCGTCTTTTTGACATAGAACTTCCCGGTCGCGGTATTCTTGCACAATTCGATATGATCCTTGTTTCCGAAGGCGGAAAGCGGTTCGTAAAAAGAAAGAATGTACTCGTTTTCTGAAATCATAAACACAAAATCCCTTGCAAAATGTACTGAAAAATGTTATCAATACTATATCACAGCAGTCGTAAAAAGTAAATGCGGCGGACGAGGCTGTGACGGAGGAACGATGAAAGAAGAAAGCACCTCGAAACTGATGGAAATGCTGCGCCGGGTGGATCTGGCGGAGCTGGAAAACTTCCGGAAGGAGCATGCGCTTCACGGAAATGAAGGCTTTCCGGAGTTCATGGACGAGAAGATCCGGGAGAAGAAAATACTCCGGAAGGAACTGATCCGACAGGCGGATTTTCCGGAAAAGTACGGCTATAAGCTGCTGTCCGGCGAGAGTCATACGACGGAGCGCGACTATATTCTGCGCTTCTGTTATGTGCTGGGGCTCAGCCTCAAGGACACCCAGCGCGCGCTGAAGCTCTATGGGATGCGCGCGCTGTACGCGAAGGACGAAAGAGACATTGTCCTGATCGTCGCGGTAAACCGGAAGCTGCAGGTCGTGGACGCGGTCAATGAGCTTCTTCGTGAGAACGGACAGGAGCCCCTGAAAGAGAGCGGACGGTAAAAACATCGTCTTATATCATAACATAAAAAATATCTGAGGATTCCCGCAATTTGCGGGACTTTTTTTATGCAAAATCGGATAGAATACAGGAAAGGATCAGCGGAAAGGATGAAAGAATTTGCAGCTCCGAATTCGGTGCCCGCGCTGCGGACAGCTTTTCTATCTATTGAACATTATCGGCCTTCTTCTGGTAGGAAGTGTCATTTATCTGCTGGTTCGGCCTGGCGCCGACATCAGCAGGCTGATCGTTCGGCTGTTTCACATCCCGGAGCAGAGCCTTTTTTCCGGCGGCCTGTACCGTCAGGTGTCGGAGAAGCCGTGGCTTTTATGGATCAATAATTTCCTTCCCGACATGCTCTGGGCGGCCGCACTGACCTTTACCGTCTCATGGATCCTCGGACGCGGGAAGCGGCAGCTGATTCTGACGGGCGCGGTGTCGGCTTTTGTCGAAGTCCTCTCGGAGCTTCTGCAGGCGGCCGGCGTCCTTTCGGGAACCTTTGACAGTTTGGATATTATTCTGGAGGTTATTGCAACAGGTCTCGTACTGTTGATAATAATATTATTTTTCAGGAGGAAAAAATGATGAGAAAAACGCTGACAAAGGTGGTCAGCCTGATTCTGGCCCTGATGCTTTTTGTACTGATGGCAGCGGCAAGCGGATCTTCAGACGACAAGGAAACCAAGGCGATCAGTGCTGAACCTACAGAAGCGGCAGAGGCCGCAAAAGAGGAGGGAGACAGCGAAGAAGCTGTGAATGAAACCGAAACCGAGAAAGAGACCGAGACGGAAGCGGAGAAAGCCGAAGCCGTGACGATTGAGGAACAGGTGCTTGTTGAGCAGGACGGCGTCCGCATCACCGCGAAGGAATATACGGAGGATGCGTTCTTCGGCGAGGGCATCAGGCTTCTGATTGAGAACGACACGGAGAAGAATATTACGGTCGGCTGCAATGCGCTGATCGTGAATAATTTCATGATCACGGACCTGTTTGCGGCGAGTGTTGCGAGCGGAAAGAAGAGCAATGAAACCATGTACATGTCCTCTTCCGGGCTCGAGGCGGCCGGAATCGAAGAGGTCGGTCAGGTGGAGATCTATTTCCATGTGTACGATTCGGACAGCTTTGATGACCTGTTTAACACCGACGTCGTGACGATCAAAACCTCTGCATTTGAGCGGATGGACACGACTCCGGACGATGAGGGGAAAGAGCTTTTCAATGAGGAAGGTATACGAATTGTCGGCAAATATGTGGACGAAAACAGCTTCTGGGGCGCGGGCATTCTTCTATACATCGAGAATACGAGCGAGCGGAATGTTTCGATCAGCTGCGATAATTTCTCCGTGAACGGCTTTATGCTGACGCCGATTTTCTATACGGATATCTACGCGGGGAAGCAGGCCATAGACGATATTACCCTGATGTCGTCGGAGCTTGAGGAGAACGGCATCGAGTCCATCACGGATATCGAGCTTTCCTTCCACATTTCCGATCTGAACAGCTATGAGACGATCCGGGATACCGGCGCGATCAGCTTCAGCGTGGAGTAAGTGAAATGTGAACAGCAATAAAAAACGACCGGTTGAACCGGTCGTTTTTTCAGGCGTCTGCCGGATTTGAACCGGCGATCAGGGTGTTGCAGACCCACGCCTTACCACTTGGCTAAGACGCCGTAATATGTACGCAACCGCTATTGTACAACAAAGCCCGGGATTTTGCAAGCCTTTTTTATAAAAGATGTTGACAATAAGTGAATGATCGTTTATTATTAGAACGCAAGTCGATTCGATCATATATTCAGAGGTGTTTATGAGGACGAGGGACAGTGAAAAGCAGCAGCGGATTAAGGAAGCCATGGTGCGGCTGATTCTTGAAGAGGGAATGAGCGGCGCGTCCGTTTCCAAGATCGCGCGGGAGGCGGGCGTTTCGCCGGCGACCATTTACATCTATTATACCAGTAAGGAGGAGATGATCTCCGAGGTTTTCCGGGAGTATTCCCACAAATCCTATCACTACCTCCTGCGGCAGATCCGGCCCGAGATGAGCGGGGCGGACCTCATCGATACGATTGTCCGAAGCAGCTACCGGTATTTTGTGGAGAACGAGGAGATTTTCAGCTTTGTCGAACAGTGCTCGCACTGCCCGACGATTTCCGGCTCGGTACAGGAGTCGGAGTGCTGCGGCGGTGTTTTCGAGCTGATGCACCACTATCAGGAGCTCGGAATTGTGCGGCATCTGAGCGATATGAACCTTTCGGCGGTGCTTTTTGCGCCGGTCAAGTTTCTTGCGATGAACCGCGGGCGGAGCGCGCATATGCAGGAGGAGCTTTCGGAGCTTTCCGCAATGCTGCAGCGGCTGCTTCTGATGTAAAACGAAGATTGAATAGACGCCGGCGTCTGCCGGCTTTCAATCAACCCTAAAATGAACGAACGATCACTTTTAATACTGTTCAGGTCCCAGGATAAAACCGTCAACAAGCACGGATGGAACACTTGTGTTCCAGACTGCTTGTTGTCAGTTTTATCCGAGGAAGTCAAGAGGCGAAGCCTCTCTGACTTCCTAAATGAGAAATGCGCAGCATTTCGAATTAGGGACCTGAACTATAATACACCACAAAAAGAGGAGGAAAAACGATGTTGATTATCCCTGTCAATAATATGACGCTTGCGCCGAATGCTCTGATATATGTGAGCCTGGACCAGCTGAAGAAAAATGCGGGCGGGAAGGGCTTTTCACTTCATGAGAAGCTCGTACTGATCGCCCAGAAGGACGGCGTCGAGGAAGGAAAATATACGGAGGAGAGCTTCTACCCGATCGGCGTTCTCGGGACGATCGAGGACATTCATCCGCAGGGCTATGCGGTCATCCGCACGCAGTACCGGGTGAATCTGGACATGATCGCGCTCAATCCGGACGGCACGATCGACCTCACGATCTCAAGAAGAAGCGATATCGAGGATCTGGAGCCTTCGCTGGAGCAGGAGAAGCTTGCGGACCTCAAGAAGGAGATGCGCGGCTTTTCCGAAGGCCTTCAGTGGGCGGAGGCGGCCGACCAGATCATCGGCCGGATCGATACGCTGGAGACTGCGGTCTGCGTGATTTCGCCATTTATGGAGCTTTCGCAGGAGCAGCGTTATGAGGTGCTCGCGGAGGATCGAAGGGCCCGGCGTGCGGAAATCATCGAGAAGCTTTTGTATGATTTTCTGGAGGTCGGGCGGATCCGGAACGAGGCCATGAGCTCCCAGCAGAAGGACTATCAGAAGATGTACAAGGAAGCAGCGATCAAGCGCCAGATGGAGCATCTGCAGAAGGAGCTGGATGAAATGCATCCCGAAAATGTCTCGGATGTGCGGCGCTTCGAGAAAAAGATCGCGGAATCCGGCATGAATGAGACCGCGAAAAAGGAGGCGGAAAAGGTCCTGAACCGGCTGAAGCAGGAGGGCAAGGAAAATGCGGAATCCGGCATGCTCTATGACTGGCTGGACTTTGTGACCGGACTTTCGTGGAAGAAGGAAGCGATACGGCACATCGACCTTTCCGAGGCGCAGCGGATCCTTGACGAAGATCATTACGGTCTGAAGAAGGTGAAGGAACGGATCATTCAGCAGATTGCGGTCATGAATCTGAAAAAGGAGCAGTCCGGGTCGATTCTTCTGTTTGTCGGCGCGCCCGGAACCGGCAAGACGAGCATCGGAAAGAGCATTGCCCGCGCGCTCGGCCGGGAATACGCCCGCGTGAGCCTGGGCGGCGTGCACGACGAATCGGACATCCGCGGACACCGGCGGACCTATATCGGCGCCATGCCGGGGCGCATCATGGACGGGGTCAGCAAGAGCGGCGTTTCCAATCCGGTCATGGTGCTGGATGAGGTGGACAAGCTGTCGGATTCCTTCCACGGAAGCCCGGCGAGCGCGCTTCTGGAGGTGCTGGACCCGGAGCAGAACAACAGCTTTACCGACCACTACATGAACGTCCCCTACGACCTGTCGGATGTGCTTTTCATCTGCACGGCCAACACGACGGATACGATCCCGGAGCCGCTTCTGAACCGGATGGAGGTGATCCGCTTCAACGGTTATACGCCGCAGGAGAAGCTGCAGATCGCGAAGGAGCATCTGGTCAGAAAGTCCGAGGAACAGATGGGCATCGAAAAGGAGCAGCTGGAATTTACCGAAGAGGCGCTCGACACCCTGATCTCGGACTATACGATGGAGGCCGGCGTGCGCGGGCTCAGAAAGCACATCGATACGATCTGCAGGAAGCTTGCGGTGAAGATTTCGGAGCATCCGGAGGAGAAGATTTCGGTCAGCGCGGACATGGTCCGGGAAGAAATGGACATGCATCCCGTGGAGCACGAGCGCGTGCTGGAGAGCCCGAAGCCGGGCGTCGTCACGGGCCTTGCCTGGACGCCGGTCGGCGGAGAAATCCTCTATATCGAGACGCTGGCCTCAAAGGGCGAGGGGAAGCTTACGATTACCGGGCAGCTCGGAGACGTGATGAAGGAGTCAGCGATGATCGCCCTGAGCCTCGTGAAAAATCTTTTCCCGGAGCGCGCGAAATTCTTCCGGGAAAATGACCTGCATATCCACGTGCCGGCGGGCGCGGTCCCGAAAGACGGGCCGTCTGCGGGCGTGACGCTGACGACCGCGCTGAGTTCGCTTCTTCTGAACCGCGCGGTGGATCCGACGATCGCGATGACCGGAGAAGTTTCGCTTCGCGGCGCCGTGACGCCGATCGGCGGCCTTCCGGAGAAGCTTCTTGCGGCGGACCGGGCCGGGATCCGGCGGGTATTCATCCCGAAAGCGAATGTGCTCGACCTTCGGGACGTTCCGGAGGAGGTGAAGCAGCATCTGGAGATCATCCCGGTGTCGAGCGTTTCGGAGCTTCTGATCGGCGCGGGCCTCATGTCCGGCTCCTGTGAAGAGGAAAGCATCGCGGGCTGATCGTCTCTTCTTGACTTTTTGCGGCTTCTGTGGTATGCTTGACACGCTGTTTACAGAGGCGGCATCTGCGCCGCGGACCGTAAATCAGCTTATTCGCGAATAAATCGATGGGAGAGATGTAGACATGGAAAGAATCAAGACACTCGAAACCAGAGACCTTTGTGAAAGTGCAAAGAAGGGCGGATGCGGCGAATGCCAGACCTCCTGCCAGTCTGCATGCAAGACCAGCTGTGGTGTTGCCAATCAGGCCTGCGAAAACGAGGACAAGTAAAGCGGTTTTTTCTGCACACCGTCCCGGAAACTCTGAGCGCGGTTTTATCGCGCGGGTTTCGGGACGGTTTTTGTTTGTTAAGGCCGGAGAATGTGTGCATGCTTGCATGCGAAACATTCGAAGGCCGACGTACATCGAAGCGGCTGAGCCGCGAGATGTCGTATATACAGGATGTAGAAAGCGGAGGAATCTATGGTTCATCAGTATCATCTGAATGGCTATCATATTGTGCTGGACACCTGCTCCGGGTCGATCCACAGCGTCGATGAAGTGGCCTACGACATCATTGAAATGTTCCCTTCTTTTACGGAGGATGAGATCGTAGCGGCGCTTCTTGAGAAATACAGCGGCCGCGAGGACGTCACGGAGGAAGAGCTTCGGCTTTGTATAGAGGACGTGAAGGCATTAAGAGAGGCCGGAAAGCTGTTCACCCCCGACAATTTCTCGGAAATCGCGGGAACCTTCAAGGAGCGCTCGGGCGACGTCGTAAAAGCGCTGTGCCTGCATGTCGCGCACACCTGCAACCTGAACTGTTCGTACTGCTTCGCTTCGCAGGGACGTTTCCACGGCGAGCGGGCGATCATGTCCTTCGAAGTGGGGAAGCAGGCGCTGGATTTTCTGGTGGAACATTCGGGCACGCGGCGGAATCTCGAGGTGGACTTTTTCGGCGGCGAGCCGCTGATGAACTGGGAAGTTGTCAAGCAGCTCGTGGCCTACGCCAGGAGCATTGAGAAAGAAAAGAATAAAAACTTCCGCTTCACGCTCACGACGAACGGCATGCTGATCGACGACGACGTGATTGATTTCGCGAACCGCGAGATGAGCAATGTCGTGCTCTCGCTGGACGGCCGCAAGGAGACCCATGACCGGCTGCGTGTGGACTACGCCGGGAACGGCAGCTATGACCGGATTGTGCCGAAGTTCCAGAAGCTCGTCAAGGCCCGCGGCGACCGGGGCTATTATATGCGCGGAACCTTCACGCACGCGAACCCGGACTTCACGAAGGATCTTCTTCATATGGCGGATCTCGGCTTTACGGAGCTTTCGATGGAGCCCGTTGTCTGCGCACCCGATGATCCGGCGGCACTGACCCCGACGGACATCGAGACCGTGAAGGAGCAGTACGAAATCCTTGCGAAGGAAATGCTCCGGCGGCAGCGGGAAGGCCATCCGATCACCTTCTACCACTATATGCTCGATCTTCAGGGCGGGCCCTGCATCTACAAAAGAATCTCGGGCTGCGGCTCGGGCACGGAATATATGGCGGTCACGCCCTGGGGCGATCTGTATCCCTGCCACCAGTTTGTCGGCGAGGAGGCGTACCGGCTCGGCGACGTGTGGAACGGCGTGACCAATACCGCACTTCGGGAAGAGTTCCGCGCCTGCAACGCTTATGCGCGGCCGGAATGCAAGGACTGCTGGGCAAAATTCTACTGCTCCGGCGGCTGCGCGGCCAATGCCTTCCACGCCTCCGGCTCAATCCGGGGCGTCTATGAACCGGGCTGCGAGCTTTTCAGAAAGCGGATTGAGTGTGCGATTATGATGAAGGTTGCGGAAGCCTCGGATCCCGAGCTTCAGAAATACGCGAAGGCCGCGCCTGCCGGATTTGCTGAGGATTGTGAGGACTGCGAAGGCTGCTGATCGGCAGAATCCGGAGGACACAAAAGCTTCACAAAAAAATTAGCACTCACCGTTGACAAGTGCTAACAAAAGTGCTATAACATAGTCAGAACAAAGGAACAGAGAAGACCAAAAGGACTGAAGTTCCATTGATCCAAACCCTCCGTCCCATTGCTCAAGAGCAGTGATGATCCGGCGGCGAAAAGCCGCACGGGGAAGTCGCAAATATTGAGTAAAGGAGGAAATGACTTATGTTACTGCCCAGTATTTTTGGAGAAAATTTATTTGATGACTGGTTCGATTTCCCGGATTTTCGGGATCTCGATCGTACCGAACGGAAGCTTTACGGAAGACATGCAGACCGGCTGATGAAGACCGATGTACACGAGATGGAAGACCACTATGAAGTGGATATTGATCTTCCGGGCTTCAAGAAAGAAGAGATTACGCTGGAGCTTCAGAACGGCTATCTGACCGTCAGCGCCGCAAAGGGTCTCGACCAGGACGACAAGAACAAGAAGGGTAAACTGATCCGCCAGGAGCGTTACGCCGGCGCCATGCAGCGAAGCTTCTATGTCGGCGACGAGCTTAAGGAAGAAGACGTCAAGGCCTCCTTCAAGCACGGCGTCCTGAGCCTCGAGCTTCCGAAGAAACAGCAGCCGAATCTCCCCGAGAAGAAGACCATTATGATTGAAGGATAACAGAACCGGGCCGCCGCACATTCGTGCGGCGGCCCGATCTACTAAGAGGCAAACAAGGGCCCTGCGCTCACAACGTTCCAGGCGTTCGCGCAGGGCCCTTGTTTTGCCTCTATTACTCCTCCGGACTAAAAATATATTCTTCTACTTCTACAGGGATGGAGCGTTGGAGCTCTTTATAGTCAATATATAATGCCCAACCAAGTCCTAATAAAACAATTATGACAGCTATTGCGATGATCATTGCGATTCGACGCAGATTCTTATTTTTATTGATTGATGGAATCAGAGATTCGGGATTAAGCTGACTGTAATAATCGAAAGCGATTTCCTGCGGAGTTCCAATGCGCTCATACAGATCCTGAATTGTAGATTCGGGATTCTCTGAGATAAGAGCATTCGCCTGATTCTCTATGTCCTGAAGGAGCGCATTTTCTTTCTTTCGGACACTGTATAAGAGAGCCTTGATTTGTTTGATATATGTATCAGTTAACTTATTTGACTCATCTTTTCTCATTAGGACAATCTCCTCCTATACTGGAATGAAATAAATCTTCAAACCCCTTCATAGTGCGTTCATACGACATCGTGAGTTCACGCAAATATTGTTTCCCGGGTTCTTCCAGATGATAATATACTCTTTTCATTCTTTTTCCTATTTGTACAGTATACTGACTGATATATCCTGCTTCCTGTAGTTTATAAGCGGCAATATAGATCGCGTTTTGTGTAAGAACTACATTACCGTTGGAATTTTGAATTGCAGCCTGGACGAGCTCATAAATATAACAATCCCGCTGATTCAAAAAATACAGAATAATAAAGTCAGCAATTCCACTTAAAAAAATATTCTTGTTCATAAGGCATTGCTCTTTTTCTGCATAATTATTGTATTTATAGCTGAGAGGATTTGAAAACATGATACATCAATTATATACAATTCTCAATATTTAAATAATTTAAATATATATTGACTTTAGGCTTGTTAAGTGATATACATTAAAACAAAGAACAGTGCGCCATGTTTTATGATCAAATGTTATGGAAGAAGTTTCTGAGTAGGAGGGTTGAAATGAAAAGAAGCAAGCTTGTCATACTGATTATTAATTTGCTGTTTGTTTCTGTCGCCGTCATAGTCGCTATAGTATCTGTAGTACGTCTACTGTCTGTAAACTATGTCAGTGAAGGAATCGGTCTGGTATCGGAGATTTTTTTGAGCGCAGTCGTTGTCCTTATTCCATTGCTTATCATTGATGTAGCATATCTGTTAGTCCGGGAATTAAAGCGGAAAGACTGAAGCACACTGATATTGTCTGACAGAACCGGGGCGGCGCACTTACGTGCGCCGCCCCGGTTCTGTTATCCTTCTGTCATCCCGAGCGCAGCGAGGGATCCCATCACTTCGTCGCAGCCTGTATGGGATGTCCCCACCCGCCTTCGGCTCGGTATGGCGCAAGATGAAATCCAGGATTTCTGTGCGCCCATATCGACTGCGGCCTTGCGGCCTGCGCTCGACATGACACGGAGGGGACCGTATTTTGAAAAAAACTTAAGCTCTCATCTGCGGGAAGGGCTTCAGGCCGACGACTGCGTCGGCGGAGGTCATGCGCTGTTCGTCGTTGTCGAGGTCGATCATGACGTAGCGGTCGTTGCCCATGCCGAGCTCCTTCATGTAGGAAAGCTGACGGAGGCCGTGACGCGAGACGATCCGCTCAACCATGGCCTTCTGGTCTTCTTCCTTCATCGCGAAGAGGATGTCGACGCAGGCCTGGTCGAGGGCGAGGATGTCGAGAGAGGCCAGGATGCCGACGTTCGGGGTCTTGACGGGCTCTGCGGCAATGCCTTCACAGTCGCAGGAAACCGACATATTGCGCATCACATTGATGTAGGAAATGTTCTTGCCGAAGTAGTCGATCGTAGCCTTGGTGGACTCGGAGATCTTCTCCATCAGCTCTTCTTCAGAAACGCCCCACTGGTCGCCGTTCTTCGCGTGAATCATGCCTTTACCGATGCGGCCGTCTGCGCAGCCGATACCGATATTCTTGTTGGAGCCGCCGAAGCCGCCCATGGTGTGGCCCTTGAAATGGGTCAGCACGAGAAGGGAATCGTAGTTCGTCATGTGATCGCCGACGTACATTTCGCTGAACCATTTGCCGCCCTTGACAGGAAGGGTCGTGGTGCCGTCTTCGTCCATGATGTCGACCGGGCAGAAGGTCCAGCCGTTCACTTCGAGGGTCTTTCTGTGCTGCGGAGTGGTGTAGCGGTCGCCCTCATAATAGGTGTTGGTCTCGACGATCGTTGCATCGGG
>CAMOZF010000029.1 GCA_946630765.1 uncultured Lachnospiraceae bacterium
GGCTATATCGACCTGGGCATGATCCACTACATCGATACCGAAGAGGACTGGAACAATTCGATGAACGGACCCTTTATCGAGTACGTTCACGAGCTTCATGAGAAGGGCATCATCCGGCATATCGGACTCAGTACGCATAATCCGATCATGGCGAAGCGCGCAGTCGAGACGGGTTTTGTCGAAATGATCCTTTTCAGCATCAATCCGGCTTTTGACATGCGCCCTGCGAGCGACAATCTGGAAGATATGTTCGGCGGCTACGAGGGGGATTTTTCCGGCATCGATCCGGACCGCGCGGAGCTTTACCGCCTCTGCGAGGAGAAAAATGTCGGTATTACGGTCATGAAGGGCTTCTTTGGCGGCGCACTTTTCGATCCGGCGCGCTCGCCCTTCGGCACGACCTTCACGCCGGTGCAGTGCATTCACTACGCGCTGACACGGCCGGGCGTCTGCTCGATCCTCTGCGGCTACGATACCAGAGAGCAGGTCGATCAGGCGGTCGCTTACGAGACCGCGAGCCCGGACGAGCGGGACTACGCGTCCGTCATCGCCTCGGCGCCGCTGCATTCGTATATGGGGCAGTGCACCTACTGCGGACACTGCCGTCCCTGCGTGATGAATATCGATATCGCGATGGTCAACAAATTCTACGACCTCGCCATTCAGCAGCCCGAGGTTCCGCAGTCCGTACAGTCTCTACGAAGGACTCGGCATCACGGCTTCCTCCTGTATCGGCTGCCAGGACTGCGAGTCCCGCTGTCCCTTCAGCGTTCCGATCGCTGAGCGCATGGCAAAAGCGGCGGAGCTTTTCGGCTGCTGATCTGTAAATTGACCCCATAGGAGATGATGATGAAAGAAGCGTTCAGAACGGAAGAATTTACATGCATGAGAGACGGGCTGACAATCCGTGGAACCAGATATATTCCGGCGGAGGACGGCAGATATCCGATTGCCGTCCTCTGCCACGGACTGATGCAAAGCAGAAATTCCATGCGGCGTTACGCGCAGGTGCTTTCCGGCCTGGGCTTTGCGGCCTATGTGTTTGATTTCAACGGCGGCGGCATCCACGGAACCAGTGACGGAAAGACGACGGACATGTCTGTCCTGACGGAGGTTCGGGATCTGAAGGCGGTGATCGCGCACGCAAAGGGCGACCGGGACATCTGGCCGGACCGCCTGATCCTCATGGGCGCGAGCCAGGGCGGACTGGTTGCCGCGCTTGCGGCAGCGGAGCTTCAGGAGAAGGTGAAGGGCCTGATCCTTTTCTATCCGGCATTCTGCATTCCGGACTATGTACGGGAGGGCGATATCCGTTTCGGAAGATTCGATCCGGAGCATCTGCCGAAGACCCTGAACTGCGGCGCCATGAAGCTTGGGCGGATCTACATGTCCGATCTGATGAATATGAACGCGATGGAGGAGATCTCGAAATATCACGGCCCCGCGCTTCTCGTGCACGGGGAGGCGGATGAGCTCGTGGACTATTCCTACTCGAAGCGCGCCTTTACGGTTTACCAGAAGGACAGCACGCAGCCGAGAACCGATCTGGAGCTTTTCCTGATCCCCGGCGCCGGGCACGACTTCCGGGACGAGGCGGAGAGCCTTGCAATCCGCGCGATGCGGCGCTTCCTTTCGCGGCGCGTGCAGATCCTCGCGGTGGATGCTTATTATACGGACATCGATTCCCGGCGCGAGAAAATCTTCAACCGGGAAGAATGGATGGACTATGGCGGAAGCTGCGAAACGCCCTTCTTTTCGGGGAATCTTGAGCCCTCGCAGAGCTATGCCGAGCAGTTTGTCCGCTTCCGCAAGATTCGCGTCCGGCAGGATTGCTTCGTGCTTTCAGGGAAGGATTACCAGGGGAAGGACTGCCATCTGCGGCTGCTTCTTTCCTATGACGGTCAGAAATACAGTCTGACATCACTTACGACGGATTCCGAATCACTGTCGTTCCTTCAGGAGGCAGGCTGCAGCATTGAGGTGCTGAACCGCCCCGAGGGTCCGATAGTCTATCTTTATGCAAAAAGAAAGGAAGTGAAACTTGCATTCTCCTGACAAGAGGAGTATAATAATGCGGCCATCGTAAGATGATGTAATACTATGAATTCTCAATTAATTATTAAAATCCTGATTTGCATTGCGGCCGGCGCCGGTGCAGGTATTGCGACCGGCTTTGCCGGTCTTTCTGCTGTCGCGTTTATTTCGCCGCTTCTCGTGGTCCTTCTGCACATGCCGGTCTACCAGACGGTAACGATCGGGCTGGCCTCGGATATCCTGGCCTCCCTGATTTCGGCCGTCACCTATCACCAGAGCGGCAATATTGATCTGGAGCACGGGAAAAAGCTGCTGATCAGCACGGTGAGCTTCACGATCATCGGCAGTATCGCGGCATTTTTTATCACAAGGCACGAGACGGGCGATTCCGTGATGAGCGTTTTCTCGCTGTTTTCCGCGCTTGCGGTCGGAATCAGCTATATTTTCCGCTCGCCGGAAAAGGAGCAGAACAAAAAGCATCCGCTTCTTGAACGGCTTCGGGGGAAAAAATGGACCGTCTGGGCCTCTGGCGCCTATATCGGCTCGATCTGCGGCCTGCAGGGCACCGGCGGCGGGATGATGATGCTTCTGATCCTGACCGTCATTATGGGCTTTCAGCATCAGACAGCCGTCGGGACAAGCGTTTTCATCATGACCTTTATCGCGGTGATCGGCGCGGCCACACATTATATTGTTCACCCGGAGCTGGATTTTACCGCGCTCTTTGCATGCGTGCTTTCGACGCTGATCTTTGCGCGTCTTGCGGCGATTCTCGGAAACCGGCTGCCGGTAAAAAGGCTCTACCGGATTACCGGCGTGCTGCTTTCACTGACCGGGATCAGCATGCTGATTCTGCATTTTATTCCGGGCTGATCTGGGTGGCTTCAGAATGCCGCCATTAATTTTGACAGGTTCTTGTCAACAGGGAGATATTGGGATGGAACATTCGAAAAGATACAGTGCGATTTACCGTGTCGGACGGATCTTTACGACTTTTTATATGAAGCTGAAATACGGCTACAGGACCAATAAGCCAGAAGCCGCCGAGGGTCCGTATATCGTCATGGCAAATCATACCACGGAAGAGGATATGTTTATGCTGGGCGCGGCGTTCAAAAAGCCGATGTATATTGTGGTCGGGGAGCATCTGACGAGAAGCAAGCACGGGAAGCTGATCTTCAAATACCTGCAGCCGATCCCGATCTTCAAGGGCTCGGTTGCGGCGGCGCCCGTCCGGGAAATCATGCGGCGCATCAAGGATGGCTATAATATCATGATTTTCCCCGAGGGAAGCAGAAGCTTCAACGGCGTGACGGAGCCTGTCGAGGTTTCTTCCGGAAAAATGGTCAAGGCCTGCCGCTGCGGCCTCTATACCTACCGCACAAAGGGCGGGTATTTTATGGCGCCGCGCTGGGGCAAATACTTCAGAAACGGCCACTGCGAGGGCGAGGTTGTGCATTATTACAGTCCGGAAGCGCTGTCGAAGATGAGCGCCGAGGAAATCACCGCGCATATCAACGAAGACATTTACGAGAATGCCCACGAAACCCAGCGGCAGTGGATGAAGCCCTACAGGGGGAAGAATCTGGCCGAGGGTATCGAAAATTACTGCATCATCTGCCCGGAATGCGGCGCCTATGATGCGCTGAAGTCCGAGGGGAACCGCTTCTACTGCGGAAGCTGCGGACTCAAGGGAGAGTATCTGGAAACCGGCTTCTTCTCGGGAGAGAAGCTGCCTTTCGACAATGTGCTGGACTGGGGACGCTGGCAGGAAAAGCGCTTCGACGAGGATCTGGCGAAGAAACCGGAGCAGGAGCTGCTGTTTCAGGAAGACGACGTGACGCTTTACGAGGTGAGTGAGGACCATGTGCAGACCACGATCGGCACGGGGACGCTCCTTGCCTATAAGGATCATCTGGAAATGCTCGGAAATCGCTGGGATTTCTCCGCGATTCCGACAATGTCGATGCTTTATTACGGAAAAACCCTGCTTTTCATGGACGGAAAGCGGCATCTTGGAATCACCGGGGAGCATTTCCACGCGTGGAAGGAAAACCGGCTGTACGAAAACTTTAAAAAAAGTGAGGTTTCGGTGGAAAAATAAAATAATCTGATGTAAGATAGCGGTAACAATACACTCGGATCAGGAGGTGTTTATGGCAGAAATAGTTGGCATCGGCTGCGCGATATTTGATCTGATGATGATTCTTGAACGCTTCCCCGAAGATGACGAGAAAATGAGCGGGCGAGAGAGCAAGGTTCAGTGTGGCGGCCCCTGCGCGGTGGCGCTCATTGCGGCGAGCAAGCTCGGGGTGTCTTCGGCTTATCAGGGCAAGTTCGGCGATGATACGTACGGACTGACGACCCGGGATAATCTCGGCAAGTACGGCGTGGACCTCTCGGGCGTGAAGATTATCGAGGGCGCGCGTTCACCGCTTTGTGTGGTGCTGTCGAATCAGTCGAACGGCCACCGGGCCTGTGTCGGCGGCGGCGTATCGAGCCCGGAGCTTCAGATGACCGCAGAGGACGTGGATCTTTCGGCACTTGAGCAGGCGAAATATTTCCACTGTGACGGTCAGAATTACGAAGCGGCGCTCTGCGCGGCGAAAAGGGCGCATGAACTGGGCGTAAAGGTCAGTATGGATCTGGACGGCGGCGAGAATGGACGTGAAGAGCTGATCGGACTGGTAGACATACTGATTCCTTCGGAGCGGGCTGCGCGGATGATCGCGGGCACGGACGACCTTCGGGAAGCTGCGCGGATCCTGAAGAAACGCTTTAACCCGGAGACGCTGGTGATCACGATGGGACCGGAGGGCGGCATGATTCTGGAGAATGATGAGATCCGCAGATACCCCGCGTTCCATGTCAACGCGATTGACTCAAACGGCGCCGGCGACGTTTTCCACGGGGCTTTCCTCGCGGCAAAGGTGAAGGGCTTTACAGATTATGAGGCCGCGCGTTTCGCTTCGGCTGCCAGCGCGATCAAGTGCACACATTTCGGCGCATCAGAGGGCGCGCCTTCCTGGAAAATGGTGGAAGAGTTCCTGAAGTCCAGGGAATAAGCAATCATTTTGACAGCTTCGTATATTCGTGATAGAATAAATATACACGAGGAGGTCGAAAAGAATGGTAGAGATTATACGGGTTGTCACGAAAAAGCAGCAGAAGGAATTTATCGATTTTCCGCTCAGGCTGTACCGTGACAACCCTTATTTTGTGCCGCCGCTCTACGGCGATGAAAAGAAAATGTTCCGAAAGGACTTTGTCTACGCGGACACCTGCGAGATTGTGAATTTCCTTGCGCAGAAGGACGGGAAAACCGTGGGCAGGATTCAGGGGATCCTTCAGAAGGCCGCCAATGAGAAAAATCATGAGAAGAGAATCCGTTTCAACCGCTTCGATTCGGTGGATGATCCGGAGGTTGCAAAGGCGCTGTTTGATGCGGTGGAGGACTGGGGCCGCTCTCTTGGCATGGATACGATCTGCGGACCGCTGGGTTTTTCGGACCTGGAGCGCGAAGGACTGCTGATCGAGGGCTTCGAGGCGCTTTCGACCTTTGAAGAGCAGTATAATGCGGCCTACTATGCCCGGCTCATCGAAGCGCTGGGCTATGAGAAGGAGGCGGACTGGAACGAAAGCCGCCTGAAGGCGCCGAAGGATCCCCAGGAGCAGAAAAAGCTGAAGGACATGGCGGCCTTTATCCTGAAGCGCTACAATCTGCACCTCGGACCCGCGAAAAATGTCAATGACTTTATCCGCCGCTATGCGGACGGCCTTTTTGAACTGCTGGACGTTGCCTATGACGGCCTCTACGGGACGGTACCTTTTACCGACGGCATGAAAAAGCTGATGATTGACAACTTCCGCCTGATCATTGATCTCGAGCATGTAGCGGTGATTCTGGATGAACAGGAGCGCGTCGTCTGCTTCGGCGTCTGCTTCCCTTCGATCGCGCAGGCTGTGCAGAAATCCGGCGGAAAGCTCACGCCGGCCGCGCTTGTTCGGCTCCTTCGGGCCATCAAACACCCGAAGGTGATCGACCTCGGGCTGATCGCTGTCTCGCCGGAGTACGCGAACCGCGGAGTCAGCGCCGTGATCAGCGCCGAGCTTCTTCGAATGCTGCAGGCGCCCGGCATCCTCTATGCCGAAACCAACCTGAACCTGGAAGACAATTTCGCGATCCAGAATCAGTGGAAGCGCTTCGAGCGTGAGATTCACAAGCGTCGCCGCTCTTACGTGAAGACCCTTTAACTTTCTATAACGTACGCTGCGACAGCAAGACCCTCCTGCTCAGTTCCCGTAAACAGTCACTGCTCAGGAGGGTCTTAGTTGGATTCGCTGTCGATGATGACGAGGAGGTCGCCGTGATGGACGCGGATGCAGGCTTCCTCGCCGGTGAAATGGTTGCTGACGCCAAGCGGGAAATCACGCGTGATCCGGCCGTGTTTGAGCGGGTAATAGAGGCCCGATAATGTCACCTCGGCGCTGTCCGAAAGCGAAAAGACGGAGATGCACTGATGCGGCGCCTGTTGAGCGGGCGGGAAGTGCTTTTCTTCGCCTTCCGACAGGAGGAAAAGCGCGGTTTTACCGAAGCGGAGGACCGCCGTGCCCTGAAGGGAACGCACAAAGGACAGCAGCTGGATATTTGCGAAGCTATGAGAGAGCCTGGCTCCGCCGAGGGCGCCGAGAATCAGAAAGTCCCTGTAGCCGCGTCGGAAGCCTTCCCTGACACAGTAGACGATATCGGTATCGTCTTTTTCAACGGGAAGGCGGATGATTTCCGGGGATTGGGACGCGTTTTCGGAACGATCGGCCGAAGAAGCTCCGGAGGCAGTCGAAAATACCTCCTTTTCGGGCATGGAGTCAAAATCTCCGACAATCAGGTCGGGGACAAGACCCTTTTCCCGCAGCGGAAGGAGCCCGGCGTCGGCCGCACAGAGAAAATCCTCCGTCGATTTTGTGAAATCAAGATCGCCGGGGCAGAGACTGCCGGCCCCGACGATGATAAAAGTTTTCTTATGGTTCATGGAAATTCATTTCATGCCTGCTTTTTTGCGGGCAGTTTTTTTGATAGGATGAAAAGAATAACGGCCGAGACAATACCGGCGCCGCTGACGATCAGGACAACGGTCCAGTTGACAGCGGACAGGCCGGTGATATCAAAGGCGCCGGATTCCGCATTCTGAAGCTTCGCGAAAACGAGCGCAGTGACGACGACGAGAGCTGCCGCGATAACAAGGCCCGCGATGTATCTGAGGGCCGGAACTCCGCTTTCCTTCGGGGCCTGATAACGCCGCACATCGGCCTTGCGGAAATCCAGCACGGAGCCGATATAATAGCCGACTATCATCGTGACAATGGTTTCGGGGATCATATAGGTCGCGTTGTAGCCCAGAGAATAGAGCATTGCCGCGCTGTCCGGGATCGAAAGGCCGGCCCAGACCGTCGCGCCGGAGATCACATGACAGATGTAGCGGACGATGCCGACAAGCAGTGCGCCGAGAAGCAGTGCCATGGGCTGCGGGGCATTTTTACGGAAGGCGCCGCCAAGACCGGCTGCCGCAAAGGCGATGATGTAGTCCAGCAGGATGACGGCGACGATTGACTGCCAGGTTGTGACCCAGGACAGAGTGTTGAGCCCGAGAAGCTGCTGGATAATGCCGTATACGAGACCGGTAAGAAGGCCCCATTTGACGCCGTGCCGGTAGGAGATGACGATGATCGGAAGCATCGAAGCGACCGTCACCGATCCGCCGTAGGGAAGATCCACCAGCTTCAGAAGGCTCAGGACGGTTGCGATCGCGAGCATAATCGCGGACTCGACAAGCTTTCGTGCGGGGGTTGTTTTGCTGAATTCGTTCATGTGTTGATTCCTCTCTTTCTTGAAATCAACAGAAACCGCATGCAAAATCGGCATGCGGTTTCAATATATCATACTGAAGACTCCCTACGCCGGTATTATCCGTATCAGGTTTAAGGGTTCGGAACATGTCCGTCTCAGCGTTTCCGTGATTTCACGGAAATTGCACCCCTGTCGATCTCTATGCGGTATTCTGTTGTCTACGCCTTTATTATATAAGGATTTACCGTTTTGTCAACTGTCTGTTTCAGATAGATTCGGCTTGTGATTCTTCTGAAAATATAGTAGAATTACAATATATGTCGGAGGCAATCGCTTCCATAGGTGAAAAAATCAGGTAGAAAGGAAAAAAGAATATGGCGAAGATTTTTGCATCTACATCTCCCGATGTCAGCGAACGCGAACAGCGCAACATGGCGCGCGCGCGGAAGATCGGCGCACAGGGGATGGTTCTTCTTGAAAACAACGGAGCGCTGCCGCTTGAAGGCGTGAAGACAATTGCGGCTTTCGGCTCCGGAATCCGTCGGACCGTAAAGGGCGGCACAGGCTCCGGCGACGTCAATTCACGCCTTGTTGTCAATGTGGAGCAGGGGCTTCTCGAGGCGGGATATACGCTTACAAGCACCGCCTGGCTCGACAGGTACGATGCGATCTGTGACGCAAAGCAGGCGGAGGAATATGCAGTTGTCCAGCAGAAAATGGCGGAGGGCGGTATTCACGCTGTCATTGAATATGTATTCGGCAAGCCGAATCTGACGACGGAGGTGCCGGAAATCACTGCCGAGGACCTGTCGGAGAAGGCAGATGCCGCGATCTATGTGATCTCCAGAAATTCCGGCGAAGGCGCGGATCGGCATCCGGTTCCGGGCGACTACGAGCTGACAGAAGGTGAAAAGCAGAACCTTCTCGCGCTTTCCGCGGCTTATGAGAAGCTCGTGGTGATCCTGAATGTCGGCGGTGTGATGGATACGAAATTCTTCCATACGCTTCCGAATCTCGGCGCGCTGCTTCTGATGAGCCAGGCCGGAAACATTACAGGCTATGCGCTTGCAGACGTGCTGTCGGGAAAATCTGACCCCAACGGACATCTGACGACCACCTGGGCGGAGAATTACACGGATTATCCGTCGTCTGCGTCCTTCAGCCACATGAACGGAGATACCGACGATGAGTATTATAATGAGGGCATCTATGTCGGCTATCGGTATTTTGATACTTTTAATGTAACACCGGCCTATCCCTTTGGCTACGGCGGCAGCTATGCTTCCTTTGAAATCACAGGCTGCGCGGCGGAGCTTTCGGGCGATCAGGTGATCGTCAAAACAGGCGTCAAAAATGTATCCGCCGAGCGGTCTGGAAAGGAAGCCGTGCAGGTCTACTATTCGGCGCCCGCGGGAAATCTGGAGAAGCCCTATCAGGAGCTTGCCGGATTTGCGAAGACGAAGGAGCTTGCGCCCGGCGAAGAGGAGTGCCTGACGATTTCCTTTAAGATTGCCGATATGGCTTCCTACTGTGAGAAATGTGCGTCCTGGGTGCTTGAACCCGGCAAATATTACATTCGTGCCGGCGTGAACAGCCGTGATACGCATGTGATTGCCGCAGTAGAGATTGCAGAACGCAAGGTGGTCTCGGTGCTTCAGAACAGAGCGGTCTGCGATACGGAGCTCGAGCTTCTGCATCCCTCCTGCGCACCCTACAGCTACGAAGGAGAAGAAGAGGAGAAGGAAAATGCGCCGATTTTCAGCGCTGATCTGGGCGTCATTGAGACGGAGATCATCAAGTACAGCGGCGAGCCGGAAGAGATGACGACGGATAAGGAATACACGATCACGCTGCAGGATGTGATTGACGGAAAGGCGGAGCTTTCCGAGCTGGTTGCCCAGCTCACGGTAGAGGAGATGGCGGATCTCTGCATCGGCACCTCAAGAGGCGGCTTCGGCGGTACTCCGACGATCGGTGCGGAATCTCTCGCGGTTCCTGGCGCTGCCGGCGATACGACTTCAAAGCTCCTGTATCGCGGCATTCCGAATATCGCGCTGGCAGACGGACCCGCAGGCCTCCGTCTGATGCGGCATTTTGTGGCGGACAAGGACAACAACATCATTCCGGGCCTTGGCGAAGGCGCATTTGGCGAGCTCGGCTCTTTCATGGGCGGACAGACGCCCGAGCGTCCGGAGGATGCGATTGACTATTACCAGTACTGCACGGCGATCCCGATCGCGACCAGCCTGGCGCAGACCTGGGACATGGAGGCTGTGGAAGCAGCCGGCGATATCGCGGGCGAAGAGATGGAAGAGTTCCATGTAACGCTCTGGCTTGCGCCTGGCATGAATATTCACCGGAATCCTTTATGCGGCAGAAACTTCGAGTACTACTCGGAGGATCCTCTGCTTGCCGTCAAATGTGCGGCTGCCGATACGAAGGGCGTGCAGAAGCATCCGGGCTGCGGAACCTGCATCAAGCACTATGCGCTGAACAACAATGAAGACAACCGTCAGGGCTGCAATGCGCACGCATCCGAGCGTGCGATCCGCGAGATTTATACGAAGGGCTTCCAGATAGCGGTGAAGGAGTCGCAGCCGCTGTCCCTGATGACCTCCTACAACCTCATCAACGGAACGCATGCGGCGAACAATTACGACACCGTTACCGCGCTTCTCAGGGATGAATGGGGCTTCAAGGGCCTTGTCATGACCGACTGGGGCACGACCGGCGACATTTTCGGCGGCGATCCGAACGACGGCCGCAAGTATCATCCTTCGGATGCTGCAGCCTGCATCAAGGCCGGAAACGATCTCACGATGCCCGGCTCCCAGCTGGATTACGACGTCATCGTAAAGAGCGTCGGCGCGAAGGAGGGCGAGGTCTTCTGCCCGATCACAAAGGCCGAGCTTCAGCTCTGCTCGTACCGGATCCTGAAGGTGATCCTGGACTGTGTACAGGCAGAATCATAATTGTGGATTTTCCGCAGGCTGCAGCGTAAACTGCAGTCTGCGGATTTGTGCTAAAGGAGTTTATCAATGGCAAGCGGTGTATTCAGTTTTTTCTCTAAAAAGCTTGGAAAGTCAACGAATATCAGCATTATCCTGCCGGAAGGCATCGATAAACCCGAAAACGGGTTCAAAGTCATTTATCTGCTGCATGGCTGGTCGGAAGACCATACGGCGTGGATGCGTCAGACCTCCATCGAGCGCTACGCACAGAAGCGGAACCTCGCTGTCGTCATGCCGGACGGCGGTTTTTCCTTCTACAACGACATGGCAAACGGTCTTGCGTATCTGAGCTACATTACCGAAGAGCTGCCGGAGCTCTGTGAAAAATGGTTCAATATTTCCAGAAGGCGCGAAGACAATTTCATCGGCGGGCTGTCGATGGGCGGCTGCGGCGCGCTGACAGTCGGCCTGACCCGTCCGGACCTGTACAGCGGCATTGTCGTGCTTTCCGCAGCCAACTTC
>CAMOZF010000030.1 GCA_946630765.1 uncultured Lachnospiraceae bacterium
CCGGTCTCGACGTCGGATGCCGAGGACTCTTCCACCTGGCTTTCCACCTCGGAAATACTGGTTTCCGGCTCGGTGCTCTCCGTCTGGGAAACGGTAAAGGAGCTTTCGTAGTTCTCCTCTTCTTCCGAACTGATCGTCATTTCCACCGGATACCAGCCGAAGCCGCGGATATAAACCTCGGTCCAGGCATGGGCGTCCCGGTCCGTAATTTCCACGGTCGAACCGCCCATCGCGGGAGACACCAGGTACCCTTCCACATAGCGGCAGGGGATGCCGAGCTCCCGAAGAAGCACTGTTCCTGCAGATGCAAAATGTACACAGTAGCCTTCAGCTTTCGTGAACAGGAAATCTTCGACAAAGTCCGCCGAGGGATCCGTCGGCCCGGGATTCAGGGAATACTCCTTGTGGGTCCAGAGATACTTCTGGACGGCCGAGACGGCCTTTTCGTATTCCATCGCGCCCGGATCGATCGAAAACTCCTGCGCAAGCTCTGCGGCAAGATCGGAAACCCGCGCCGTTGCGCCGGATTCCAGATTCTTCTGAATCGTCGCATCCTCATAAGGCGTGACGAAATCCTCCTTCACGCGCATGTGAATTTCCCGGCCGTCACTGTCGGTAAAGACAAATTCCGTATAGCGGTTTTCGAGAAGCTCTTCGGAGGTCGCACTGATATTGTAACGGTTCTGAAGAAGATCCAGCATGGTTGGAAGATCCTCGTAACCGACAAGCGGGGCGCCCGAGGGCTGCGTGCCGCCGGTGAGATAGGTCCGTGAGACTGCATTCGATAAGGCCTCATGAAGACTGCGGTAGCCTTTCACGGGGAAAACCGTGCGCTGCTTCTCTTCGATCTCCGCATAAAGATCCGAAACCATGACCGCATCCTCGAGCTGCCGGCTGTCACCGCCGCTGATATAGTACGGCAGATACAGGTAGGGATCCCGGTCGTCAATTTCCCGGATCGTCAGGATATTCATTTCCGAGGCGTCATGTGCGAAGCCTGCGGCATAGAGTGAGGGAACATAAAGGAGCGGGTTCCGGAAGAAGGGATCCGCCTTATCCACGCGTCCCGAGTACAGATCGCTGAAGTGGATCTCGTCGGGCATCGACGACGTGGGCGCCTCTTCGGAAATGCTCTCCCAGGAGGTGCCGGTATAGCGGTCGCCTGCAAAGCCGCGAAGATATAAGGGCCGTGTGGAATTCTGGTCAAACTGTATCGTCAGGATCGTTTCGTCGTTTCGGACGACGGAGCCGACATTTGAGAAATCGCCGCTGCTCATGCCGGGCTTCGAGATATCGAAGGGGTTGCCGTCGATCTTTGCAAGAAGGTCGGAAATGCTGGATCTCTGATAGACCGCGGAGGTCCGTTCAAAGGGCTTCCGAATGCCGGGAAAGATCACGCCCGCGGAAAGAAGCACCAGGAAAAGCACCAATGCGCCGCAGAAGGCCGCGAGAAGGAACCGAAGCTTCAGCTGCAGATTCCGGGACATCTCGTGGGTTTCCGAAAGGCACTCGCTTCTGCAGAGGATAAACTGCGAAACGATGCAGAGCACCAGGATAAACAGCGGGATCAGCGCCGGCGCTCGCAGGCAGACAGCCGCGAGAATCGGCGGAATCAGCAGGAACCCCGTCGCGATAAAGGGCGGAATATTTCTGCCGTAGCTGTAGCCGGTCTGCCACACCGGAAGCACGGAGAACACGATCATGATAAAGGTCACGTCCCGGTCCGGATTCACGTTATAGTGCACATTTGTCGAGGTATGATAGGCCTCGTTGAAGGACACGATCAGCCGGTCATAGATGCCGGTGCATTCCGCAACCAGATCCTGAAGCCTGAGAACGGCAAAGACGACCGCGCCCGCTATCGCCGCGATAAACAGAAACACGCCGATCTTCTTGTCCCGCGCGATCAGAAGCACGATCGCAGAAAGCAGGATCACGGCCGGCAGGAAGACAAGCTCCTGCACTGTCAGATCGAAGGCCGAGGTGAAGACGTGCACAAAGCTCCAGCCGGAAAGGACCGAGATCAGAAGCTCGAGGAAAATGTCCAGTCCGAGGGCATTCTTTCCTTCGATCGGAAAACCGGATTCCGATCTGAGCTCCGTCACTCCGTCAAATACCGGCAGACGTGCCTGTGTTCTGTTTTTTCTGAACAAGTCAGAAATCTTCATCTTCATCCCACCTTTTCTGAAGAACCTTCAAATCTTCATCAGTAACCGTAAACTCCCGGATAAATCGTCTTCCGGAATAAATCTGGTGGTATTCATCCAGAATCTCTTCGGGCTCGTGCGGCGAAAAACGCGCCGTATTTCCCTCCTGTGTAAGCGACGGGTCTGAATCCGCGGAGAAGGCCTGGAAGGCCGAAAGGACCGCATTTTCGAGCTGTGAAGCATCTTCCACGCCGATCTCGGTGATTTCACCCTTCGGATCCTCAAAAACGAGCACATGGCCGTTCTCTTCCTCTGGAAGTCCCTGCACGAGATTCCAGTAATTTGTAATGACTCTGTGGAATTCGTCCTGCGTTCTCTCACGAAGCGCGAGAAGGAACAGGTACCGCGCGTTGTCTTCTCTTGAGAACTCGCGGATCATCGGCGTTCCGCGCTTTGCGGACAGCTTCCAGTGCATTCTCGAGATCCGGTCCCCCGCCTGATATTCGCGGATATCAAAGGTTTCGGAGGAATCGTCGCCTTTCTTCTGCACCGTTTTCGTGTATTCGGAAATATAGTTCTGTCCGGGATCGCCGGCAGGCTCCAGCATCACCGGAGAGTCCGCGGGCATCAGCTCGATCGGAATGGTCTGGGGCTTTCTCTGAAGCTTCACCGAAAAGAAGCCGAAATAGTCGCTGATTTTGCATTTTTTCAGTTCAAAAACGCCCGATCCCGCATAGAGAAGCTCCGGATAGAATACGATCTCCGTGTGTCCTTTGGGAACCGCGACAGTATTTTTGATCTGGGCGCGCTCTCCGCTCTGGTCGTAGGAAAAGCAGAGGGTGTACTTCATGCCGGAGATCGGCAGGTGTCCGCGCTTGTCGATCAGAAGAAGCAGCTTCTCTCCCTCGAGCTCCAGCGTGACCTTGGTCAGCTTCCGCTGTACAAGAAGCATCACAAAAAAGCACACCGGCACCAGGATCAGCAGGATTGCGAAAGCCGCAAAAACCGCTGATCCGGACATCAGTGCGCTGTGTATCATAAACAGACAGAAGGCAAGATACAGTACCTGAAGCATATTATTCCTGTCTTTTCCTTTCCGTCGGACGTCTTTCTTTTTTCAGAATCGTGTTCAGAATCTCGTTTACCGGAACCTTGTCAAGACGCGCGCGTCTCGAGCGGATCATCCGGTGATTCATGACGGGGATGAATACCGCCGCGGTATCCTCCGGAAGCACGTAATTTCTGCCGGACAGATAGGCATAGGCCATGCTCATCTGCATCAGCGCTACGGTCGCACGGGGAGATCCGCCGAGCTCCAGATACGGATTGTCTCTTGTCGCCTGCACGAGACGGACCATATAATCATAGACCGCATCGTGCACGAAGACCTCGCTGACCTCCTTCTGCATCCGAAGGATGGTCTCCTGGTCCGCGACGCGCTGAATGGAGCCCGTGCTCTGATTCTTTCTCTTCAGGATCTCGCGCTCCTCTTCCGCTGTCGGGTAACCCATGGACACACAGATCAGGAAACGGTCGATCTCAGACTCCGGAAGCTTCTGCGTGCCAACGGAGCCGGTCGGGTTCTGCGTCGCAAGAACACAGAAAGGCATCGGAAGCCGTCTGGTTTCACCGTCCACCGAAACCTGGTGCTCTTCCATTACTTCCAGAAGCGCTGCCTGGGTTTTGGGGGAGGTCCGGTTGATCTCGTCCGCAAGGAAAAGGTTGCAGAAAACCGCGCCCTCCCTAAAATTCATGCGGCCGGTCGACTTGTCATAGACGCTGAAGCCGAGAATGTCCGAGGGAAGAACGTCGGGCGTAAACTGCATGCGCTGGCCGGAAAGTCCCATGGCGCGCTCGAATGCCACGGCCATTGTCGTCTTTCCGACGCCGGGAATATCATCAATCAGTACATGGCCGCCGGAAAGAATGGCGCACAAAATCAGACCGAGCGTCTGATCCTTGCCGACCACCTGTTTCTTGACCTCCTGGAGGATTCTGCCTGCATATGCTGCGTTACTCATAATTACTCCGTTTTTTTCTTTTTACTGCCGAAACGGTTCTCCGTTCCGTGAATCAGCCGTTTAATATTCTCCGCGTGTCTTATGATCAGAATCAGCTGGGCAATGCAGATCAGGATCATCAGCTCCGCAAAATGCGACTCGACGACAAGCCATCCGAAGTGCCGGAAGATCGGCGTCAGAATCACGACAAAAAGCGCGGCGCACATGGACGAAATCGACACGTAGCGGGTGCTGAAGGCCAGGATGAAGAAAAGGCTGATCCCAAGAAGGGCCATTCTCCAGTCCAGCGCGAGAAACCATCCGAAGCAGGCCGCAACGCCCTTTCCGCCCTTGAATTTCAGGAAGAACGGATAGTCGTTTCCGAGCGTGACGCCGATGGCCGTGTACATCAGATAGACGTATTTCAGCGGATCGTCCTTAAAAATCATTTTTACAATAAAGCAGGGAATAAAGGCCTTGAGCGCGTCGAAGAAGAAAACAATCAAACCGCCCTTCACCCCTAAAACCCGAAGAGCATTTGTGGCGCCGGTATTGCCGGAGCCTTCCTTATGCAGATCTCTGTGTACCAGTTTACCGTAGATATGTCCGGTCTGGAACAGACCGAAAACATAGCCGACCAGAACAAAAAGAATTCTCAGCATGATATTTCCTTCCTTTTATGCTTTATCATTCCGCTCTCTGATGATGAATTTCAGCGGCGTACCACGGAAGCCGAAGGCTTCTCTGATCTTATTTTCCAGATACCGTGTGTAGGAAAAATGCATCAGTTCTCTGTCATTGACGAAGATCACAAAGGTCGGCGGCCGCACACTGACTTCGGTCGCATAGAATATTTTCAGGCGCTTTCCCTTGTCGCTCGGCGGCTGCTGCAGGACAACGGCCTCCGAAACAATTTCATTGAGCACACCGGTGGCGATCCGCAGGTTCCGGTTTTCGATGACCATGTCGATCAGATCGAAAAGCTTTCCGAGCCGCTGACCGGTCTTGGCCGAGATGAACAGGATTTCCGCGTAAGGCATGAAGGAAAGCGTTTTCCTGACATCCTCGGTGAATCGGTAAATGGTCTTGTCATCCTTTTCCACAAGGTCCCATTTGTTGACGGCGATGATCACGCCTTTTCCGCGCTCGTGCGCGATGCCGGCGACCTTCGCGTCCTGTTCGGTCACGCCCTCCTCGGCGTCGATCATCATGATTACGACGTCCGCACGCTCGACCGCAGTGACGGCGCGAATGATCGAGTAACGCTCGAGCTCTTCCTTGATCTTGCTCTTCCTTCTGAGCCCTGCAGTATCGATGAATACGTAATCCTTGTGATTGTAACGGATCTCCGTATCGATCGCGTCTCTCGTGGTTCCTGCGATATCGGAGACGATCACGCGCTCTTCATTCGCGAGGCGGTTGATCAGGGAAGATTTACCGACATTCGGCTTTCCGATGATCGCGATTCTCGGACGGTCGTCGTCTTCCTCCTCCGAAAGATCCTCGGGAAAGGCTTCGGTCACAGCGTCGAGAAGATCGCCGAGGCCCTTTTTACTGACGGCGCTGATCGGGATCGGATCGCCGATTCCGAGGTTGTAGAATTCGTAGACGTCGCTCATCTGCGTGTTGAAATTGTCCACCTTGTTGACACAGAGGACGACGGGCTTTCCGGATTTGCGGAGCATGTCCGCGACCTTTCCGTCGGTGTCCACAAGCCCCTGCCGGCAGTCCACGATGAAGATAATCACATCCGCGGTGTCAATGGCGATCTGCGCCTGCTCCCGCATCTGCGACAGAATGATGTCCTTGCTCTCCGGCTCGATGCCGCCGGTATCGATCAGCGTGAAATTATGGTTCAGCCACGATCCGCTTGCGTAGATCCGGTCTCTCGTTACGCCGGGCGTATCCTGCACGATCGCGATATTGTCTCCGGCCAGCGCATTGAAAAGCGTGGATTTACCGACATTCGGCCGGCCGACGATGGCTACAGTTGGTTTCATATTTACCTCAGCTTGATTATTTCTGTTTTCTTTCGGGCTTTCTGCCGGCGTAGACCTGTTCTCCCTGAAGCAGCTTCAGTTCATATTCGCCGTGCGTACTGTCGAAATCCGCAGCATCCAGGATTCCGGCCATCACGCGCACCAGAGAATCACCGCCGTTTTTCAGGACAGCGACAGGAACCTGTAGTTCCCGCTGGACATCCGTGATGTGAAGATCGTCCAGGAAAACGTCTTCCCCCGATCGAAGCATACTGCCGGGTACGATCAGAAGGTCCCCGAGATCCTTCCCCTTCATCTGCTTCAGTATATCCTGTCCGGTCACGAGCCCCGCGACCGTAATATGCTCGCCGAAAAAGTCGTTCCGGATGCCGTAGATGATATTTTCATGTCCCGGGAACTTCTGATCGACCAGCTTTCGTACATAGTCGAGCATCGGCGCGGCCATCAGGCCCGTGACAAAGGAAATCCGGTGCTTCTCGCCGTCATGATCGAGTTCCTGAAGCGCGCGTTTCGCGTCTTCGTAAAGAGAACGCACCATGCCGACGCCGTTTTCGATCTGAAGATAGCCGTCGTAGCTTTCCTCCGGCGGCACTTCACGCTCCGCGGTGACATAGAACTCGTCGCTGGCATGTACAAAATGCAGCCCGTGTTCCGAAAAGGCCTTCTGCTGCCAGCGCTCGATCTGATCGATGACCTTTTCGCAGTCTTCTTTGGTGAAAGGCTCGAGCGGATACAGACCCTCCCGGTATTTCGTCAGTCCGACAGGGACGACGGAAAGCGATTCCAGAACCGGTACATAACGGTACAGGTCCGAAAGTGTCCGTTCCAGATGTTCCCCGTCGTTCACGCCTTTACAGAGAACGATCTGCATATTCATATGCAGTCCCGCTTCATAGAAACGGTCCAGATAACGAAGGCAGTCGCCCGCAAAACGGTTTTTGAGCATCATGCAGCGAAGCTCGGGCTCCGTCGTATGAACCGAGATATTCATCGGCTCCATGTGATAACGAATGATCCGTTCCACGTCCTTTTCCTTCATATTGGTCAGGGTGATATAGTTGCCCTGAAGGAAGGAAAGCCGCGAATCGTCATCCTTGAAGTACAGGGTTTCGCGCATTCCGGGCGGCATCTGGTCGATGAAGCAGAAAATACAGGCATTGCTGCATCTCCTGTAATCCGACATCAGATCTCCGAAAAATACAATTCCGAGATCCTCCCAGGGATCCTTCTCGATTTCCAGTTCCCATTCCTCGCCGTTTTTCTTTTCAATCAGCAGCACGAGCTCCTCGTCATTTGTGAGCGCGCGCCAGTCAAAGACATCCTCGATGTCCTGCCCGTTGACGGAGACGACCTGGTCTCCTGCTTCGATTTCAAGTTCTTCCGCAATCGAGCCGGGCTCGATCTCGGCGATCAAATGTTTCATCCTGTGTACTCCGAAAAAGAAAAAACCCCGTGCCTGATGAGCCGGGGTCTTTCGCATGTTTCCTTATGCCATAGCATTTACTGCTTTAGCAAGACGTCCAATCTTTCTGCTGGAAGTATTCTTATGATAGACACCCTTCGATGCAGCTTTGCTGAGCTCCACTTCAGCAGCTCTGAAGGCTTCCTGCGCAGCGGCCTTATCGCCGGACTCGATCGCAGCATATACCTTCTTCACATAAGTTTTTACTCTCGACTTGATCGCTTTATTTCTCTCAGTCTTTGTTGCAGTTACGATTACACGCTTTTTCGCAGATTTAATGTTTGCCACTTTGGCACCTCCGTATATTTATATTGAGCGATACGGGGTAGAGGGTGCCCGATCAACTCATTACATTAAAACCGGAGACACGTTCGTTTTAATGTAAACATACCCAGTAATAATAACATATTACAGGAAAAAGTCAAGCCTTATTTTCCGAAAAGCCTGCAATCAGTCGTCAAACCATTCGGAAACCGAGACAATTTTCCCCTCTCTTCGGAAGATTCGCGGAACACGCTTCGAAATATCGCACACGAGCTCGTAATTGAAGCGTCCGGACTTCTCGCCGAGCTCCTCCGCCGTGATCTCCTCGTCTCCGTCTTTTCCGAGAAGCGTTACGCGCATGCCCTCCCGAACACCGTCAACCTCTGTCACGTCAATCATCATCTGGTCCATGCAGACTCTTCCGAGAATGCGGCAGCGTTTACCGAGGACGAGCACCTCTCCGGTATTCGAAAGAGATCGGGGATAGCCGTCGGCATAGCCGACGGAAACGGTCGCGATCCGCATCTCACGCGCCGTGACATAGGTTCCGCCGTAGCTGACAGGAAGTCCTTCCGGCACTGTCTTCACATAGGTGATCTGCGCATCCCAGGAAAGCGCTGGCTTCAGGTGCACCGCGCTGTAGTCGCACTCCTCCGAGGGGTAAAGCCCGTAAAGCGCGATACCGACGCGAAGAAGCGCCGAATCCTGACAGTCGAAAAGGATCGCCGCGGCACTGTTTGCGTAGTGACGAAGCGGAATCAAATAACCTTCCGCAGATAGTCTGTCGCAGAAGGAACGGAAGGCATCAATCTGCTTAAAGGCGGGTTCGTTCTCGATCATGTCCGCGGTTGCGAGATGGGTGAATATGCCCTCTGCCTGCAGCCCCGGAAGGGAAAGAATCTCCTTTGCCGATGAAAAGCCCTTTTCTGTCACCGGAAGTCCGATTCTTCGCATGCCGGTGTCCAGCTTCAGATGAATCAGCGCTTTTTTGCCAAGGGAAAGTGCCGTATCCGACAGCAGCTTCGCGCGTTCCGGCTCGAAGACCGGAATCCGGATTTCCTGCTCGATCATGTCCCGCATCCGGCTTTCCATCACCTGTCCGAGGACGAGGATCGGCTTCGTAATACGATGCTTTCTCAGAGACAGCGCCTCCTCCGGCGTCGCAACCGCAAAGCCCCAGACCAGATCCGATACCGCCGCCGCGGTTTCGATCGCACCATGTCCGTAGCCGTCCGCCTTGATCACGGCGACAAAGCCGTCGGATCTTCCGGCGTTTCTCAGAATCGAGGCGACATTTTCGCGGATCCGCGAGAGATCCACGGTGACCGCCGTACGCGCACAGTTTTCGGAAAGCGTAAGCTTCAGTTCGTCCTTCCTTCTGGCTTCTTTGGAATACACACAGCCACAGTAATCCTGGCGGTAAAGTCCGTGTATTTTACTGAGCTCGATGGAACGCTGATAGCCGCCGCGCTTCTTGAAATCCGACGGAAGGAACGAAACGCCGTATTTTTCGGCCATTTCCTCGCCGATCCGGTTCAGAAGATCCGCATTTTTCAGCGGGCTGATCGTGAGCGTCGTCGTAAAATAGTCAAAGCCGCCCGATCTGGCAAGGGACGCGGTTTCGGAAAGCCGGAGCCTGAAGCACTGTTCACAGCGCTTCCCGCCTTCCGGTTCCGCGGCAAATTCTCTGCAGCATTCGAAGAAGAGCTCCGGCTCGTACTTCCCTTCGAGGAAGTGGATCGGATTTTTGGGCTGAAGCTCGGAAATCAGCCGCTGGACCTCTGAAGAGCGCTTCGCGTACTCTTCCCGATCCGTGATGTTCGGATTGTAATAAAATACTGTAATCTCAAAATATTCAGACAGATATTCCAGCACATACGAAGAACAGGGCGCACAGCAGACATGCAGAAAAAGTCCCGGGATGCGCCCCTCTTCTGACCGGATGATACGGTCTGTTTCAAGTTGATAATTTTTTCTGTTCATATACCTGATCGATTACTGCAGGAAATCGCGGATCCGTTTGGAACGGACCGGATTCCGGAGCTTTCTCAGTGCCTTTGCTTCAATCTGACGGATTCTTTCTCTGGTAACGTTGAATTCCTTGCCGACCTCTTCCAGGGTGCGGGGATGTCCGTCCAGAAGGCCGAACCGCAGAATGATGACCTGACGTTCACGGTCCTTCAGATCCGCCAGCAGATTGTCGATTTCCTCACGGAGCATGACGTTTTCCACATTGACTTCGGGCGTCACGGTATTGGTGTCCGCGACGAAATCTCCGAGGTTGGAATCGTCTTCCTCGCCGATTGGGGTTTCCAGAGAGGCCGGCTCACGCGCAATCTGCATGATTTCCATGACCTTCGACTCCGGAAGCTCGAGGGCTTTCGCAAGCTCGGTCACGGAGGGCTCGTAGCCAAGCTCCAGCGTCAGCTTCCGCTGCATTTTGGACATCTTGTTGATCGTCTCCACCATATGCACCGGCACACGGATCGTCCGCGCCTGGTCCGCGAGTGCACGCGTGACAGACTGACGGATCCACCAGGTCGCATAGGTCGAAAGCTTGTAGCCCTTGGTATAATCGAACTTTTCAACACCCTTGATGAGGCCGAGATTTCCCTCCTGCACAAGGTCGAGGAAGCTCATGCCTCTTCCGGTATAACGCTTCGCGATACTGACAACCAGACGAAGGTTCGCTTCAATGAGGCGCTGCTTCGCGGCTTCGTCGCCGTCGGCCTTTTTCTTGGCAAGCTCAATCTCTTCGTCCGCCGACAGCAGCTGAACCATGCCGATCTCCTTCAGGTACATCCGCACGGGATCGCCGGTGCCGACGCCCTCGAGAAGATCCAGGCTGCTGAGATTGATATCCTCGGTCTCGTCGCCCTCTCCATCGAGAAGGTCATCGTCAAGAAGGTCGATATCCAGAAGCATATCGTCATTCGTGATCCGGAGCACGTCGATCTTCTTGTGCTCCAGATAGGAAATGATATGCTCGATCTGTTCCGAGTTCAGCGTAATGCCCTTGAAGAAATTGTTGATATCGTCGATCTCAAGAACCGAATTGTGGCTCTTTCCAAGCTCGACGAGCTTTTCGAGCATCTCCGGGGTTACGCTGTTCTTCTCTGATTCGTCAGAGGATTTGCCGCTGTGTTCCAGAAGATCCGCCTCCGCTTCCGCAGACTCTTCATCGTTGTGCTGCGTATATTCGTCATCCAGAAGCTCGTCCTGCATGTCGGAAAGTCCGAGCGACGAGGAAGACTTTTCGGTCTTCTTCGCCGGTGCTTTCTTTTTTGCAGGCTTTTTCTTCGGCGCCTTCTTTTCGGCGCTCAGATCTGCATTGTTTTCTGC
>CAMOZF010000031.1 GCA_946630765.1 uncultured Lachnospiraceae bacterium
GGGAGGAAATTCCTTCTTCCGAAAGCACTGCGGAGAGCGCATAGCCGTCCCCGCCGTTATTTCCCGAGCCGCAGAGGATCACGGTGCCGTCTCTGAAGCCGTCGTAAGCCTTGTAGATGCCGCGCGCCGCCCTTCCCATGAGTGCAGTGCCGCTCGTGCCGCTTTCGATCGTCTGAAGATCGCGGCGGCGCATTTCCTCGACGCTGACAAGCGCCGTCTTCCCGGTTTCCAGGAGAAGCCGGCGGATGCCTTCGTCGGTATAGGACAGAAGCTTCCCGTAGCGGTAGGCAAGATCCGCGCGGATCATCGCATAAGTGCCGTTTTCAACGGCATCCGCCTTCTCCTTTTTCAGGTCCAGGTATTGACGGAGGCACTCGTCGTCCTGATAGAAGATGACCTGGAATTTCCCCAGATTCATGGCTTCGGGGAAGAGATCCGTGATGATCGGATCATCCTCGACATAGTAAGAAACACCGTATTTTTCACATAGATCCGTAAAGTCCGGAAGGAAGCGGTCGCGTTCTTCCTTCGAGCCGCAGGGGTGGGATAGCGCAATTTTCTTCACGCCCGCGCGGACCATTTCGCAGAATACGTCGGCCGCCCCGAGGTGATAGTAATAGCTTTTCAGCGCTTCGTCTGAATGTTCATTCGTCTGATTCATAAATTCGTTCTCCTGTATCTGAAAAGATGGTCGGAATCTTATGATAGTCCATCTATAGCATAATCCAGAGAGGAAAATTACGCAAGAGCAGTTTCAAGGAAAGGAAGGGAAGATCATGAAGAAAATGTACGGCTTCAATTTTCAGTGGATGTATATTTACGAGCCCGGCAGAAAGCCCGAAAAGGCCGATTTAAAGGCTCTTGACTTTATGGCCGGGGAAGGATTCAACTTTATCAGAATTCCTGCGGATTACCGCTTTTTCATGCGTGAGACGGACGGGTTTTCCATGGATGAGGAAGTGATGGAGATCATCGACGGCTATATTGAGGAAGCGAATAAGCGTGATATTCACGTCTCCTTCAATTTCCACCGCGCGCCGGGCTACTGCATCAATTCTCCGGAGCTTGAAAAGAAGAACCTCTGGAAGGACGAGGAGGCGCTTCAGCGCTTTTCCGGCGCCTGGGCGTATTTCGCAAAGCGCTACAAAGGCATTTCCTCGGAGAAGCTCAGCTTCGACCTTCTGAATGAGCCCTGCTCGATTCCGCCGACCCACCCGGGAAGCCGCGAGGATCACGAGCGGGTGATGCGGACGACGATTGCGGCCATCCGCGCAGAAGACCCCGGGCGCAGGATCGTGATTGACGGCTGGGACGGCGGCAGGACGGCGATGCCGGAGTTTCTGGATCTTCGGGACGAGAACCTGATTGAGAGCGGCAGAGGCTATGAGCCGCACCGCGTGACGCACTGGCACGCCGGCTGGCTTCGGGGCGGTTCGGACTGGCCGATGACCGAATACCCCGGCCACGAGATCCCGGGCGATCCCTCGACCCCGCTTCACAACATCGATACGCTCCGGGAATATTACGCGCCGTGGATTGCGCTGGAAAAGGCCGGCATGCAGGTCCATATCGGCGAATTCGGCGCCTACGACAAGCTTCCGAACGACATTGTCCTCCGCTGGTACAGCGATCTTCTGTCGCTGTACAGAGAATACGGCTGGGGCTATGCGATGTGGAACTTTGAAGGACCCTTCGGGATTGTCAATACCGGAAGACCGGGGACGCGCTATGAAGAATACAAGGGCTACAGCATCGACAAAGAGCTCTACGACATGATTACAATTCCGTTAAAATAAAAAATTTTTTCTGCCTGCTGGACATTTGTTGGACAGGGTGTTTTATAGTATCAGCAGAAAGTCAGATTATTCAGGGAGGTTCATCCTATGCCAGGACCGAAAAAACAAGCGGAACCGTTTCCTTTTGCCTATCGGAAAGTCCGTGACCCGAAAACCGGAGATTATTCTTATGAGCGGCTGGTTTCGCCGCAGATTCCGGATTATATTCTTTCGACTGGAAATCCTGCAGTTCTGCAGGCTTTCTATCAGCAGCATGCCGCCACGCTGACCGCGGCAGACCGCAAATACCTGAACGCGCGTATTCATACTGCCAATAAGATTGAGAAGCTGAGGGCTTCGAATATCCGTAAGATTGCGCAGAACAGGGTGCCTGAGAAACCGCAGATTACGACGAAGAAGGGCTTTACCGGCATCGATGTGAAGTATGACGGGCCGCAGACCTCCAGCAACGGCTGCTGGTCGTCCGGCATGAGTCTTCTTCTGAAAACCCGCGGCGTCGATCTCTCGCCGGAGGAAATCCGCGCCTGGCGGCCGAATTTTGAGCCGGGACAGGAGCAGAACATGAGTGCGGAATCCCGCCGCGGCATGGATTATGACGGACTCGGAAAGGTTTACGAAAACGCGGACCTTATCCAGGAAGTGCTGCCGAATACCGCTGTGAGCTCGGCGACGATCAACCCGCTTCCGGAGAATTTCCAGCTGACCAACGCGCCGGCAAGACCCAACATTCCGAATATGGATTTCATGACGGAAGACGAAATCAAGGCGCTTCCGGAGATGCAGGAATACAACCGCATTGCCGGAAGGCAGATTGAAAATGCGCGGAAGGTCTACAAGCAGGAGATGAAAAAGCAGCTCGGAACGCTGATCCGCAACGCGCTTGAGAAGGACAAGTCTCCGATTGTTATGAATGTCGGCGGAAACCATTTCGTGACGATCACCGGCATCAGCAAGCATGGAAACCGGCTTCGCATCGAGGATTCCTTCAGGTCTCTGGACAAGACCACACAGATCAAAACGCTGGATGATCTGATTGAACAGCACCTGATTTCCCGGCCGGCCAAAACGGCTCCCGGGATCACGCTGACATGGCTCAAGGATCTTCCTGTTCCGTCCGTCGAGGAACGTCAGGTTCCGGCAGACGAGAATGAACAACCGGAACTGATTAAGATCCATGAGAATCCCATGCGGCAGAACCCTGCCCCGCAGCCCCTGAACCCTGCAAATGCGGCGCCTGCAGCAAATGCACCGCAGAATGCGCAGGATGAGGCGTATAAAGGCGCATGCTCCATCAACCCCAGGGACGGTTCCGTGACACTTTCCGAGCCCGGGGGCACCCTGATCGGCAAGCGCGAAGATACGGCGCCCAACATTGGGCAGCTGCGGGGACAGGAGATATCGGAGCCCATTCTCATCAATCAGGCGCCGATGTCGGAAAAACTGAATGGCGGCCGCATTTATGCAAATACGGGGGATGATGCGCTCTACGGCCAGAACAAGCTGTGGTTTGGTAGCGTGCAGACCTATTATCCGAAAAAGGTCTATTTCAAGGGCGACCCCGAGCTGATGAAAAATTACATAGACGCGGATATGAAGGCGCGCTCCGAGATGGAGAAGAAGCTGAGCGACCGCGTTCGTCAGGACATGCGGAAAGCAAAGCCCCAGAATCACACCTTCGGAAGCTTCATCTACGATATGCAGGATGAGCTTTACAAGCAGAGTGGGGACACCGTTTATCACATTGCGAGAATTTATGCCGCAAATATCGTCCTGAATCAGAAGGAAAATGTGCAGGGGGACCGCCTTCTGCAGCCGATCGGAGAAGAGGAGCTGACGGCGATTGATGAGCTCGCGACCAAGATGACTCCTTCCATCCGGGGAATGCTTGAGGAGAAAACCGGTAAAATTGACCTTCCGCTTCTTGCGGTCAAGGAGGATCCGACAGAGCTGATACTGAAGATCGACGATTTTGCCGAAAAGTGCAAAAATGCCGCGAACCAGGACCTTGTGCAGAGAAAGTCCGCGATCGATGACGCTTATGCCGCGATGGACGCCACAGGAACCGGCCGCAATTATATCGGCATCAGAAGAACCCGCAACAATGACGAATATTCAGAAATGATGGACGATCTGCGGAAATATAAGGACGCACTCGGACGGGGAGAAGATCCGGACGGCCCGACCTGCTACAACCTCACGCAGAAATGCCTGAAGTATATTGACAATAAGAAACAGGTCCGGCGCACGACAGACGGACAGATCCGCTTCGACAATACGATGCGCGTCTTAAAGCAGATCATGCCGGCCGATAAATTCCGGGTACTCTGCAACCAGATCAACCGGGCAAGAGATGTCGCGAAGGAACCGAAGAATGAGAACTTTGTGACGCCGGAAACCTACGCGCCGATGACGCTGAATAAATACGTGCAGGAGCAGATGAAGGGCGTCGACGGCCTCGGCAGGTCGGATGTCAAGAAACGCTTCTCAAATATCATTGCGGCACGTGAGATCGCAAGAACCCGCCGGGCAGATGATCCGTCAAAGGCCATTGTCGTAAATTCCTCACAGAAGCGTCAGGAAGAGGCGGCCATCAAGGCCCGTGCAGCGCAGATTCGCTCGGAGGTCGGCTTCCAGAATTTTGTCCGCTCCTTCTGTACCGAACCGTATAAGAATTTGAAAATCCAGACCTATCAGAACAGCGACGGCGCCCAGCTGGAGAATGCATATGGATATTATAAGCAGGGTTATCAGGAGCCGCAGGACGTCGGGCCGCATCTCTGGTAAAATTATATTTGCTTTTATTGAACCTGAAAGGAAGTCACAGATGCTGATTAATCGCAGTGATATGCTCGAGCTGACCCGCCGGATGAACGATTCCCGGGCCAATCTGGTCCGCGTGGCCGGCGCCTATATGGACGAGGAAGGCTATGTGGACGGGACCTTCAATACCTTTTTCCAGAACCTTCACGGGGAGGAAAAGAAGCGGACCCTGGAGATCGCGAAGGCCATTCCATTTTCGAGGACGAATGAGGAGCTGAAGGCCTTTCGGACGCCCGAGATTCAGCCGGGCTCCGTCTGGCAGCTTCTGAACGCACTGAAGGAATGTGAACTCAAAAACGACGCGATGCTGCTGAATCTATATGAGTATATCGGGGAGAATTATCCTGCCGATTCCGCCTACGTGATCTACATGTATTACGGCATCTATGATATTATCACAAAGGCGAAGGACAATACCTTCCTCGACGAATCCACGGAAATCTACCGCTACCTGATCCTGGCGATGTGTCCGCTTGGAAAGGATCAGAATCCCGGGAAGCCCTTCGCGGGATTTCTGTATCCGGCGATGACCGACCGGAGCTCAGACCCGAATCATGTGAACGTCTACTGTGAGGACGGAAATGCACGGGCCTTTGAGGCGATGAAGGGAATCCTGAAGCTGTAAAAAGAATAGGATATGACAAAAAAGGCTGCCGCATCACTGCGTCAGTCTTTTTAACAGCGCTTTCAGAAAAGCGTAGACCCGGTTGAAGGAGTCGAGATTCATCCACTCGTCGATCGTGTGGCACTGCCCGCCGAGCGGCGCAAACATCACGATGTCCAGATCCGGCATTTTCGGAAGGAAATCGCAGGCCTCGAGTCCGCCGGGACAGACGGTTTCGATGACCTCCTTCTGATAGGTTTCCTCCATCAGCGCCTTTGTGATCCGGCGCATTTCCGAATCTTCCCGGTATTCCCAGGAGGCGTAGCGAAGCTCGATCCGAAGCTCCATGCCGTAGAGATCGGAAAGAAGAGAGACCCTGCGCCGGATGGATTCCTTACAGACCTGGTTTCTGGCCTGGTCGCTCATGACAAGAGAGAAGCGGCCTTCCGAGAGATCGATCAGTCCGACATTATTGGTCGCAAGAAGCTTTCGATCCTTCGGCGCAATTTCGATCGCGCCGCCCGGAAGCAGATAGATGAACTGACAAAGCGCGGAGGAATCACTTTCTGTAAGCGCTGGAAACACGTCTTTTTCGAGCGATTCCAGCGGACGGATCAGAAGCTCCAGCGCCTGTCTGCCGTCCTGGAGCTCTCTTTTGGCCGCTTCAAATTCCTGATTCAGAATCCGGGATAGCTTCTCCGGATTCTCACAGAAAAGCGCTGCTTCACAGGAAACAGGAACATAGTTTTCCGCGGCGCCGCCCTTCATGGAAATCAGGCGGAACGGAAGGCCTTCCTCAGAGAGCTTCGAGAGAAGCCGCGCCATCAGTTTAATCGCATTGGCCTCCTCCGGGTGCACCGGCTGACCTGTTTCATTCGGCTGGATGCCGCGCAGTTCGAGCCGCAGCATATGCGAAGAAACGGGCAGTCCTGAACTGGTAAAGGCCCGCTCGACAATCATCCTGTCGCTTGTGTAACAGCCGACGCAGATGCCGTTTTCGGGGTCTCCGAGGACGTCGAGGCCGATCATCCGCCGCGCGCTGAGCTTTGAGCAGTCCAGATCCGCCGCGCCATAACAGCCATTTTCCTCCTGCACGGTAAAGACCGCCTCAATCGGCGGATGCGGTGTATCTTCTGTAAGAATCGCGAGAATATAGGCGACGCCGTAGCCGTCATCGGCGCCGAGCGTCGTATCCCGGGCGTGCAGATTTCCGTCATCGTCCACAAGAAGCTCCAGCGGGTCTTTCGTGAAATCATGGCTGCTTTTCGGACCGCGCACGCCGACCATATCCAGATGCGCCTGCAGCATAACAGGCGGCGCGTCCTCCATGCCTTCAGATCCGGGCTTTCTCACGATCACATTGCCCATCGCATCCTGATCGCAGGGCAAGCCCAGCTTTTCTGCGACAGAAACAATATAATCGCTCACGTTTTTTTCGTATTCACTCAGGCGCGCGATCCCGGAAATCTCATAAAAGTAGGTCTCGGGAAGCGCTTTGGGGATAAAGGGCTTCATGTCAGTGTTCTCCTTCCGGTTTGGGTATCACAGGGACAAATCGCGGCTGGTTCATCAGCGGATGATGCAGGCTGATCGCGCCGGGGCGTGGGCATTCCATGACGCAGGCGCCGCAGTACCAGCATTCGCCGGGCCAGGCGGCAGCGGGCGTCTTTCCGAAAGTCCCTGCAGGCACTAAAACGTCGATCTGACAGGCTTCCACACAGCGGTTGCAGGCAATGCACAGGCTGTCGTCAAAACGGATCGGCGAGACGCTTGCGCCCGTGTAATGCAGGGTATAGGAATTCTTCGGATTATTCACGGATCAGCCCTCCTTTGTGCCTTTCATATTCTTTCTCCCAGTCGCCGCTGTAGCTGTGGGAAACCATGCGGGTCTTCACGGTGTTTCCGCTTTTTCGGAGTACAATAAACGCGTCTTCCTCTGCCCGGTTTTCCTCCCTGCTGTCGGAGCGCTCAAAGAATAAGGGCGCGGAAGAGCAGCTTCTTCTGAGAGAAGCTTCCAGGATCAGCTCGGATACGCTCAGGATGTCCGCGACTTCGTGGATCCGGGTCAGTTCGTGCGGATTCGCGGCGGATACCAGCGGCAGGGCGTCTTTTTGAAGCTCATGGATTCTCTGCAGGCCCTGCCTCAGAAGCGCGTCGTTTTTGATGCCGCCGCAGTAGTTCTGCATGGCCTTACTGAGCGCGGCTTGAAGCTCCCGCCAGTCCATGCCGTCCCGAACCTGAAGCGGATGCTGAAGCCGTTCCTTCTCGTCGTGGATAAAGCTTTGATCCACAGGAAGAAAATCTGTCTGATCGGCGGCCATTGCGGCATGAAGGCCGGCATAATGACCGGTCGCACAGGCGTGACCGGCGCAGTCCGAGGCGAAAAGCATATCGCCTGCCGCAAAAATATTCCGGATATTCGTCTCCAGGTTCCAGTCGTGCATGACGCCGCCGGGCGCGCCGAAAAGCTGCCGTTCCTGGTCGAGAAATGCCGCGCTCTGCCAGCCGTTTCCATAGCTCTGCAGCATATGCTTTTCGGGGTCAAAGCCTCTTTTTCGGGCGTCTTCATAGACGGGAATCCTTGTTTTCGCCTCTTCGCCGACCATCATTCCCCAGATTACGCGCCGTTCCGAATCCGGCATCCGGGAAAGGTCCGCATAGAACGGAAGCTTATAGCCAAGGCGGATCAGTTCGGAGAAGGGCAGGGTTTCCGGACCGCGCCACTCGTATTTGGGTTCATCGATGACGCCGCCCTTCAGGAAAAATTTCTGACCGGGGGCGGGGCGGTAGCGTTCGTCCACCGTTTTCAGGATCCTTCCGTCACGGTCAACATAGGGAAGCTCGCGGCCTTCGGCATCCACCATTGTCGCCGCGTACCAGGTGTTGTGGTTGTTTCCGGTGCTGTAGGGCGGGAAGCTTCTTCCGGCGGCGGAAAATTCTCCCCGCACGGATTTCTCCATCATCGTAAATTCCATCCCCGCGCGATAGCCCATCGCGTGTCCGGAGCCGACCGACTGGAAGGGACGAAACTCCGAGAGTCCCGGGGTATCCGCGTTGAAAATCCAGACTCTCGCGGGACGGGACATGGCCATCACGGTCGCCTTTGATCGGAATACCGTCACCGCGCCGGTCCGCGTGTTCATTCCAATCGCTCCGGAGGAGACGGTTTCGGAGCCGTTTTCCGAGACAAGAAGCGCAGCGGCCTCCGTGCGGTCGAAAATGCGGACGCCAAGACGCTTCATTTCCCGAAGAAGGGCCGGCTTGAAGGTGGTGCCCCATACGCGGAGCGTGTAGCGGTTCGTGTAGTCATAGGCATACATGAGCCTGGTCCGCTCGTCCCGAAATGCCGCGCCCTGAAATTCATCTTCGGTGTCGCGGATCTTTCCGCCGAAGCGTTCCAGATCCTGAAGCCGATCCCAGCCCTCGCTTGTTTCGATCATATGGCCGATCGCATTGCTGTAGCCGCACTGTTCCTCGAAAAGCGCGGAAGTCATCTCGAGCGGGCTTACCCTGCAGCCGGGATTGGTACAGGCCATTTCCCAGTGATCAAAGCCCGTGCCGGCGGCGCCGGAATGGATGACGGCGCCTTTTTCCAGTAAAATGACGGATTTCCCCTGCCTCCGCGCCGCGATCGCGGCAAAACAGCCCGAGAGCCCGCCGCCGAGCACCAGCACATCGCAGCGCTCTTCCGACAGAGTGCCGCATTTATTTTCATATGGCCAATTCATCAGTCTGCCTCCTTGATCAGTCAGCGGTTATTACGATATCTGTGGGGAGAAATCCCCACGTTTTTCTTGAAAAGACGGTAGAAATAGTTCTCATCGGCGATGCCCACCAGGACGCCGACCTGATACGCGGGCAGGGAAGTCGTCCGAAGAAGCTCCTTTGCGCGCTCCATGCGAAGCTGGTTGACATATTCGTTGATGGTATAGCCTGTGTACTGCTTGAAGCAGCGGCAGAGATAGTATTTACTGAGCGCAAACGAAGAGGACAGCGCATCAAGAGAAATGTCCCGGTTAAAATGCTCATTCAGGTAGAGAATCAGGTCGTTCAGCTGCAGGGGAAGGTTTTCCTGCACGCGCCGGTAGCTGTCGGTTGCCGTCAGGATCGTGAGCATGAAATTGGTCAGAAGCGCATTTACACGGTACTCGCGGTAGGGATCCACCCGTGTGTATTCGCCAAGGAGCCGGTTCAGATTCTTCAGAAGCGCAGGCTCCTCATTTGGCCGGAACACAAAGTCCGCGTTCTGCTGAAGATCCTGATACAGCCGCTCCGCCGGAAGTCCGTAAAAGTGCAGGATGCAGTGCTCCCAGGCATCCCCCTTCGTGTGGTAGGTGTGGAGGCTTCGGCAGTCAATCAGAAAGGCGTCGCCCTCCCGGAGAAGGTAGGACGCGCCCTCGTATTCCAGCTCGCCGCAGCCAGAAAATGTATAGCAGAAAAGAAAGGAATCCAGGTTATAGCGCCTCGTATAATGCGCCGACCGTGCCTTCCAGTAGGAAAAGGACTGGATATACAGCAGATGCTCCCGCGCGAAGGGCGAAATCGGTTCAAACTGCGTACACAGGCTGGTTCCGTCCAGGACGAAGCGGCAGTCCTTCAGGAAGGTCTCGACGTAGGACAGATTTTCCTCCGAAGCGATCAGCTGATTCGGGAGCTGAATTCCGGAAAAAATGTTCTGAGACATGTCCGGAGAATACTGAATTTCTATGAGCGGCAGCTGTTCAAACATGGTCTTCCCCTTCAAAGCAATATTGTGCTTAAAACAGGCAATTTCATCTATTCTTACTTTATCCCTAATATAGTACACAAAAAGGAAAATTGCAATATTATCTTCCGGATAAATGGAAGCAATAAAGGACTGAAAATTAACAGAAAAGGGGAAAATCATGAAACTGGAAAAGCTTCGCACGCTTCATATGGAACAGCCTCTGGGGATCGACACGACCCCGGAATTTTCCTGGATTCTGACAAGCGCTAAGAAAAATGTCAGACAGAAGGGATACCGGATTACGCTCAGAGAGGACAGCGGAAGCGGCATTTGAAACCGCGATTCTTGCGGATCACGAATGGCAGGCTTTGTGGGCCGAAACGCTTCTTCCTGCGGGGACGCGAAGCGCGGGCGTGCGGATTTGAGCAGTCCCGGTCGCTCGGCGCCCTCGAATAGTCGGTATGGACTTTTCAAAAAAGCAATGCTATACTGAGGATAACGAATTTTTCGAGGAGGCATCAGATGGAAATCAGGAATCTGTGTGAACTTCATACACTGTACGAAAAACCGCAGGAGGGGATCCGGATGGATTCGCCGGAAATCCTTCTGATGCAGCGGATTGCAGCGGGAGATGATCTCGGGGCAGCGGCGCTTTTCCGGGAGAAAAAGCAGTTTACGGATCAGCTGCCTGTCGTGGATGCCCCTTATGGGCGCTTTGAAGGAAGAGAAGAGATCCGACGCTTTGCCGCGGGATTTATCGGAAGATTTGAAGCAGAGGGGCTTTCCGTCACGCCGATGTTCCAGACCCGTTCCGGCGGCCGTTCGGTCTCTGAAATGATCCTTTCCTTCGTCCGGGAAGGCATGATCGATGAGGTGCCGATGTTTGTTGTCGCGGACCTCGGGGCCGGAAACACGCTGGAGGAGGTCCGCCTGTACTGCCACTGTACATTTGTGCCGCAGCTTGAACCGTACCGGCGCCCCATGTTCCGCTCCGCGCATCTTGAAATGGGGGATCCGGGCCTTCTGACCGGCGCAGTGAAGGAATATTATACGGCGCTTCACCACATGCCGGCGGTCGATGTGGATCGAATCCTGGCCTGCATGCACCCGGACTGTGTTTTCGGCGGCTACGGACCGTATAACGGTCATCCGCATGAGCGCGGAAT
>CAMOZF010000032.1 GCA_946630765.1 uncultured Lachnospiraceae bacterium
TTCGTCGTCGACAATCAGAAGGTTGGTCATGAGGCGATCCTTTCATAGGGCATGTTGATTTCGATAACTGCACCGCCGTCTTCATCATAATTGTAGAAGCGGAACGCGGCGTCCGGGAAAATATGTTTCAGGCGGATGACGACATTGCTGATTCCGATGTGCGTGGAATCCGACCAGGTTTCGGGATCCAGGCCCCGAAGGTAGTTCAGGGCTTCTTCGGTGAAGCCGCTTCCGGTATCGCGGATCGATACGAGGAGTCGGTCATTTTCTTCCCGGATATCAATAAAGATTTTCAGAAGATGTCCCATCCGCACCTCATGCTTGATGGTATTCTCCACGAAATTCAGGAGCATCAGCGGAACGACCATCGCATCCTGTATCGCGGCGGGACAGGAAATCTTTGCAGACAGCGCGCCCGGATAGCGGATGTCAGAGATCTTCAGGTAGTTGCAGACAAAGTCGATTTCGTCCGAGAGGCGGACGGTCTGGCCGGAGCTCAGGGTGTAGCGGAGGTGCGAGGAGAGGTCGGAAAGCATCTCGCGCGCAAGATCCGCATGTCCGGAGTCAGTGAGCTGATAGGCGGTATTCAGGCAGTTGATCATGAAATGCGGCGTGATCTGCTGCTTGACAAACTGCAGCTCCAGGTTCTGGGTCTGCAGCCGGCGCTCGTAAATGTCGATCTTGAGGTCGCGGATTTCCGAGACGGTATCGTTGAAGGCCTGGGAAACCTCCGTGAATTCGGCGGGGAAGTTCCGCGACTGGACATAGGCATCGAGGTTTCCGGAACGAAGGTCGTTGATGCCGCGCGTCATTTCGCTGAGCGGGCGGATGACGCTGGCCTCCAGGAACAGAAACAGCAGCACGACGGTCAGAAGAAGCGCAACTGCGATAATAATGATAATACTCGAAAAGGAACGGCTCTCCGTGGAGATTTCATTATAAGGAATAATCTGCGCCAGGGACTGGTTCGAATGCTGCAGCGGAACATAGACGATAAAGGACTTCTCGCTGCTGACGTCCTCGATCTTGTAGCCGGGCTCCTGATCGTTTTCGACCGGCTTCAGCTGCTCGGGATCCGTGCCCTGGCCGATCAGCAGGCCGTCGTCCCGAAGGAGCATCAGCCGCGTGCTGCCGCCGACATTCAAAAAGTCGGAAAGCCGCACAATCGCGCCGATCGAAATCCCCTGAATCTTTACGGCGTGCAGGATATAGTGACTGCCCGCATAGTCTGCCGTTGTCCAGGCATCATAGGCCGCGCCGGAAGAAAGGTTCTCCATCAGGAGCGATTTGGCCGTCGTGTTACTGATGCCGGAGGTGGAGATCAGGTAATAGTCTTCATTTGGGATATAACAGAAAAGGGCGGACACGGAGTTAGTCGCGAGCGCCGTCGTAAAGCTCTGCTGCAGACGGTAGACGGCCGTATGCCAGCGCGTCGTGTCAAAATCGGCCGTCCGAAGAACCGTAAGATCGCTGTCGTTGAAGCTGACAGAGAACATCCAGCTGTCCAGACGGGAAAGCTCGTTGTCCAGCAGGTTCGCGTAGCGGCTGACGGAATCCCGGGTGTTGTGATAGATCCGGTCCTTCAGAAGGCGGGTTGACGAGATATTATTGAAGATGATGATCATGGAAAAGACCAGCATCAGCGCAAGGATCAGCGCATAGATATAGATACGGATGGATTTTGTTTTTCTGAGGGCGCGCTTCATGGAAACCTCCGAAGTAAAGACAGCAGTTTGAGCGGGGGTAATGTAAATTCATCATAATGGATATTTTAGGAAAAATCAAGACCGACTCATCTCGGAATTGTGGTAAAGTGCATCCGAATTGTTATTTATGAACTTCCTGTGAACACTTATAATGAACGCACAAAGTTTACAGAAGGAGAGTGTGGCTATGAGTAAATCTGCTGCAACTGTCGTACCGGAACAGGGCCGCGGCAAGAAGCTGCTGAAGAGGATCAAAAGGTTCCTTCCGATCTATTTCTTCATGCTTCCCGGACTGGCGTACCTGTTCATCAATAACTATATGCCGATGCCCGGCATCATCATGGCGTTCAAGAAGTACAATGCGAAGCTCGGTATTTACAAGAGCCCCTGGGTCGGCTTCTCGAACTTCAAATACCTCTTCGCGACGCAGGACGCCTTCATTATCACGAGAAATACTATTCTCTACAACGTGGCGTTCATCATCGTGAATACTGTGCTTGCAATTACCGTTGCGATCGTCCTTTCCGAACTGAACGGAAAGATCAAGAAGTTCTACCAGAGCGCAATCCTGCTGCCGAACCTGATCAGCTCGGTTATCATCGGATATCTGGTATTCGCTTTCCTGAGTGTCGAAAACGGATTTGTCAACAACCAGATCATCAAGCGCCTCGGCGGCGAAGGAATCCTGTGGTATTCCGAGCCGAAGTACTGGCCGTTCATCCTCGTGTTCGTGTCTGCCTGGAAGACGGTCGGTTACAACTGTATCGTCTACCTGTCCACCCTTCTTGGCTTCGACCGCTCCTTCTACGAGGCGGCATCGATCGACGGCGCGACAAAGTGGCAGCAGATCACAAAGATCACGCTTCCTCTTTTACGTCCCACGATCATCATGCTGACGATGATGGCGATCGGCCGGATTTTCTTCTCGGATTTCGGTCTCTTCTATCAGGTGCCGATGAACCAGGGCCCGCTGTTCCCGACCACCAACACGATCGATACCTACGTGTACCGCGCGCTGCTGCAGCTTGGTGATACCGCGAAGTCTTCCGCAGCCGGCATGTACCAGTCGATCGTCGGTTTCATCCTCGTGCTCGGCGCGAACCTTCTGGTCCGCAAGATCGATCCGGACAGTGCGTTATTCTAAGGAGGTGCGGCTATGAGAACAAAAGAACAGAAAATTTTCGATGTGATCGGCCATATTTTCATGGCGATCCTGACGATTCTCGCGATTGTCCCGATGCTTCTGATGCTGATTTCTTCTCTGACGTCGGAGGCTGCGATTGTGAAGGACGGCTACAATTTCTTCCCGAAGCAGTGGAGCATTTACGCCTACAAATGGGTGCTCACGTCAAACGGTTCGACCATCATCCGGGCCTACGGCATGTCCTTCCTCGTGACGATTATCGGAACGGTCAGTTCGCTGATCATCACGACGCTATTGGCCTACGGCCTCAGCAAGAAAGGCCTTCCCGGCCGCGGCATTCTGACCTTCCTCGTATTCTTTACGATGCTGTTCAATGCCGGTCTTGTACCGACCTACATCAACTACACGCAGAACTTCCACATTAAGGATACCTTCTTCGCGCTGATTATTCCGAGCCTGATGATGAGTGCCTTCAATGTGCTTCTGATGAAAAGCTACTTCACCTCCGCGGTGCCGGATGAGATCCTCGAGGCCGCCTACATCGACGGCGCGAATGAATTCCGGACGATGATTCAGGTTGCGATCCCGCTCAGTAAGCCGATTATTGCGACCATCGCGATGTTCGTCGGCATTGCCTACTGGAACGACTGGAACAACGGCTTCATTTATCTGAATAAACGCGTGGATCTTTACACGATCCAGAACCTTCTGAACCGTCTGATGCAGAGTATCACGATGCTCACGCAGAATGCTTCCCAGCTCGGAAACGTCCAGGAGGGTCTCGCGGAAATCCCAGCCGTTACGGTTCGTATGGCGATGGCAACCCTCGGCATCCTGCCGATCGTTATCGTATATCCCTTTATCCAGAACAACTTCGTCAAGGGCATTACCCTTGGCGGCGTGAAAGGCTGATTTCTTTTCAACTGCCCGTTGTAAAAATATTTGCAGCGGGCAGTAAGTTTACAGGAGCGGTTGGGTCAAGAAAAAGATATTTATTTTGAGGAAAGGAATAATAATTATGGCAAGAGCATACCTGACGGAAGTCCGCGTGACGGATTTCGGACCCTATGTAACCAAAATCATTCTGCCGCTGGACGGCAGCGTGAAGGACGGCGCGATTGACAAAGACACCTTTTCGGTCTATGTGCGGCGCCTGGATAAATACGGAAAGCAGCTTATGGTGCAGAAGTTCCGTTCCTTCGATCCGAATGTCCCGAAGGATATGGTCGAGAGCCGCGGTTTCCTGACGGTAAGGGCTGCGTATCCGTCGGACCTTGAAGGAAACCGCTGCGAGGAAGCGGATATCGTAACGCTCGAGATCAAGCACGGACCCGGCATCTGGCTCAGCTCGGAGCTCGGGCAGGACGGCCCCTTCAACACCTTTATCAACTCGCAGCATACGATCACGCAGGTGAAGCCTTTCCAGGATGAAAAGGACATCGTGACCGGTCTGGTTTTTGACAATAAGATCAAAACCTGGATACCCGATCTGTATGGATGGGTGAACAGCGTTTCTTCCTACGCGCAGTGCCCGCTCCGCTACGGCTATTTTGTGCCGCAGGGAAAGGGGGAGAAGAAGCCGCTCATCATCTGGCTGCACGGCGCCGGAGAGGGCGGAAAGGATACGACCGCGGCCTATGCCGGAAACAAGGTGGTCGCGCTTTCTGCGCCGGAGGTGCAGCGCTTCTTCGGAGAAGGCGGCGCCTATGTCCTTGCGCCCCAGACCGAAACATTCTGGATGGATTCCGGAACGGGCGGCATCGAGGCGAACGGGAAGACGATCTATGGCCCGGCGCTGAAGGCCTGCATCGACGAGTTTATTGAAAACAATCACTCGATCGATACGGACCGGATCTTCATCGGCGGAGACAGTAACGGCGGCTTTATGACCGTGCGCATGATCCTCGACTATCCGGACTTTTTCGCGGCGGCATTCCCGGTCTGCGAGGCGCTTCCGGACAAGTGCATTTCCGATGAGGAGCTTGCGAAGATCAGGGATCTGCCCATTTGGTTCACGGCGGCGAAGACCGATACACTTGTTCCTCCGGCGGAATACGCGGAGCCGACCTACAAGCGCCTTCTCGCGCTCGGAAACAGGGATGCACATTTCAGCTACTGGGACAAGATCGAGGACCTTCACGGACTCGCGGATCCGGTGGACGGAAAGCCCTATGAATATTTCGGACATTTCTCCTGGATTCCGCTCTTCAACAACGACTGCGATTTCGACTATGACGGATCGAAGGTGATCTGTAACGGCAAGGAAGTCTCATGCCTGGAGTGGCTGGGAATGCACTGAGGGAGGCCATAAGATGATTCAGAAAATGCAGCGCATTCCGGTAACGGAAGACTCTCATCCGTTTATAACGGCCGTGAAGGCCTGTAACTTATCCGCGCACGGCTATGTGGAGGAGGAATTTTTCCAGACCGGTTCGGCGAATATCTATGACGAGGACGAGAACGGAAAGCTGTCCGTGACGATTCCGGACTGTCCCTATACGACGCGCCTCATCCTGCGGCGGCCTGAGACGCCCGAAAAATTCAGCGGAAATGTGATCATTGAAGTGCTGAATTCGTCGGCCAATTATGATATCGACCGCGACTGGATGCTGCTGTGGCGGAAGATTGTCCGGGACGGAGATATCTACATTGGCATCACTTCCAAAGGACATGCGGTCGACGCGCTGAAGCGCTTCGATCCGGCGCGCTACGCCGCGATCAACTGGGCAAATCCGACGCCCGAAAGAAAAGGCCCGGACGGCCCGACCTTTGATTTCATGCAGCAGTACGAGCTGGGGCTTTTCTGGGACATGATCGTGGATCTCGCGAAGGAGCTCCGGAAAGACGACAGTGATCTGAACCCTTTAAAGGGCTTCGGAAAGAACTGGCTCTTCCTCGCTGGCTGGTCGCAGTCCGGCTCGTATCTGGCGCGGATTATCCATTCCTTTTCGTACCTTCCGGAAAACTGCACAGACGGTCCGCTGTTCGACGGCTACTATAATACAGGCTCCGGCGCGGGCGACAAACCGCTGAATTCCTACGCCGGAACGCAGCGGATCAATTTCGGCGGGATGCCTTCGGGAAAGCAGATCATAGTGACGAAGGAGCCGTATATCGCGGTCAATACCGAGTCCGAGAACCGGAACTTCGGCTACTGGGCGGACGACGCGGACGAGCCGAACCACAAGTTCCGCAGCTGGCAGATTCCCTGCTCCTCGCATGATTCCAAATACACGCTTCTCGACTATTATCAGCCGATGATGGACGATATGGTGAAGGCCGATACGATCCAGACCTGGGAGGGCATGCCGGAAAACGGCGGCCCGCTGGATGCGCCCTATGAACCGATCTTTGCGGCGGCCCTAAAGGCGCTCATTGACTGGGCGCGGCTTGGCATTCCGGCGCCGCACGCGCCGCGCATCAGAACCGAAATGACCTTCGAGCCGACGGATCTGACCGGTGCGCTTGTCGCGAACCGGAAGGACATCTTCGGAAACGCACTCGGCGGCATCCGTTATCCGGTGTCCGACTGCCCGACCGCTTCCTATCAGTCCTATACGGTACGCGAAGACGGCTCGGTGCAGATGATGTTCGGCACGGCGAAGCCCTTCGACAAAGCGCTTCTGAAGGCGTTGTACGGCGATTCTGAACACTACCGCGCGCTCGTGGAGAAATCCGCAGACCGCGCGATTGCAAAAGGCTTCGTGCTTCCCGAGGACCGGGAATATCTTGTGGAAACGGTGACGGAGATCGCGAAGGCGCGCGGCCTGTAAGAAAGGAGAATTTACGATGCGGGAATATAGCTTTGAGACCTGGAGAGCGGGGATCATCGATTTTACGGTAGAGGGAAGGTATGACAATCCTTTTCTGGAGCTGCCGATCGAAGCTGAATTTACCGCTCCCTCCGGGAAGACGATCCGCCGGGAAGCCTACTGGGACGGTGGGAATGATTTCAAGATTTCCTTTGCGCCGACGGAGCCGGGAGACTGGTCTTTTACCGTCAAGGCGCCGGCGGAATCCGGGGTGAACGGACTGACGGGAATGGTTCACGCTGTCCCCTACGGCGGAGATCTTCCGATTTATCAGCATGGATTCTTACGCGTCGCCGACGACGGCTACCGGATTGTCTATCAGGACGGGACGCCGTTTTTCTGGCTCGGCGATACGCACTGGGCCTTTGTTGCGGGGGAGCGCTGGGACTGGTCCAATCATCCCGGCATGACGAGCATGTTCCGCGGCATGGTGGACAAGAGAAAATCGCAGAAATTCACGGTTTATCAGACCAATCTCCGCGCGACATACAAAAAGCTTGATCCGAATTCTCCCTTTGCCCGGATGTCCAAAACACATTACTGGGTGGACGATCAGGAAGGCCTGATGCCGGACGTGCGTTTCTACCAGGAGGTCGTCGACAAGCGGATGCAGTACATTGCCGACGCGGGCCTTGTGAATGCGCTCGGGCTTGACTGGGCGAACGGCATCGTCGATCTGATGGATGCCCACAAGAACATGGTGCACTATTTTATCGCGCGTTACGGCGCGCTGCCGCTCGTGCACACGATCGCCGGGGAAGCGGCCGGCTACAGCGGCGGTGAGATGCGAAAGAAGAGCATCGCGGGCTGGCGCGAGATCGGAAAGGAGATCAGGAAGACTGACGGCTACCATCAGCTGATTACCGCGCATTATAATACCGCGCGGCCCTTCGAAGATTACTATTTTGACGAGGACTGGTATGACTTCACGCTGAATCAGGCGGGCCACGGCGATTATCCGCTGACGCCCGGCGATTTCTCGGATTACAGGAAAACCCATGTCGGGAAGCCCTTTGTCGAGGGCGAATCGATGTATGAGGGCTGCTCGACGCTCGAGCCGATCGGCAGCCGTTACTGCACCGACGACATGATGCGCCGGATCGCCTATATTTCCATGCAGGTCGGCGCGAGCGGATATACCTACGGCGCGCAGGGCATCTGGGACACCTTATATGAGAAGCCGGAAGGACCTGAACAGGAAAATCCAATGAATATTTTCAACCGCTACAATGTGACCTGGTACGAGGCGATTGATCTGCCGGGCGCGGACCAGCTGACGCTGATGCGGGAGTTTTACGAGGCTTCGGATTTCCACAGCCTGCGGCCAGAAGAAGACCTTTTGGTGCCGGAAGGAACCTTCGGCAATCCGCTTCTTGCGGGTCTTCGGACGCCGATGGCCATGGCGGATCCGGAGAAGAAAACCGTTGTGCTTTATTACGGGGCGGCGGTCCGCGGCGCGGCGCTTCTTCAGGGGCTGAAGGACCGCTATGAAATGGAGTGGTTCAATCCGAGAAACGGCGAATATACCGCGCTTGGCACGGTGGCGGCCGAAAACGGCTGCATTCACGCGCCTGTAAAGCCGGACGGCCAGGACTGGGTGCTTCGATTAAGAGCCGTTTGAAAATTTAATTGAGTATGAGCTTAGGAGGATGAAAAAGATGATCGGAAAACCGCGTACGATACTGACAACCGACATGGAATGCGATGATATGAATTCCATGATCCACCTGTTCCTTTACCTGAACGAGCTGGATCTTGAGGGAATCGTCTATACTTCTTCGCAGTTTCATTTCAACGGGGACGGCATTCACACGCTCGGGGAAGTGACGCCGCATTACTGCTGCCTCGGACAGAAGGAAACCGACGGCCCGATGCCGGATCGCGAGCCGGATCCGCGGGCGAAGGATCTGATGATGTTCCGGCCTTTTGAAATGGGCTGGATCGAGGACCTGATCAGGAACGAATACACGGCGGTCTACCCGAAGCTTTCGCAGCATGCGGAAGGCTTCCCGAGCCCGCAGGAGCTTCTTGACAAGGTGTTTTACGGCAATTACTGGTTCGAGGGCGACGTGCGCTTCGACACGGAAGGCTCGCGGCTGATTGAGCGCTGCATCATGGATGATCGGAAGGACACGCTGTACCTGCAGTCCTGGGGCGGCGTCAACACGATTGTCCGCGCGCTGATGTCGATCTATGAGAAATATTCCGGCAGCTATTCCTGGCCGGCCGTCTGCGAGAAGGTGGTGAAGAAGATCGCAATTCTCGGCGTTTTCGGCGGACAGGGGCAGGACAACAGCTTCCTCGACAACGATATTCCCGGAAAATTCCCCGGCATCCGCTGTATCCGCGGCGATTTCGGCTACGCTTCCTTCATGACGGCGAAGTCCTGCCAGGAGGATGTGCTTCCGATGATGAAGGCGGAATGGATGTATCCGCATTTCAAGATCAATCACGGACCGCTGATGGCGAAGTACGGGCTCTACGGCGACGGAACCGTCTTCCGCGGCGAATGTGACCGCTATCAGTACGGACTTCTGCCGGTTCTCGACTGGTTTAAAGGGCAGGAGCCGATCCATTTCGACAAGTATGACATCCTCGGGGAGGGCGATTCCGGCACCTACATCCCGCTCTTTACGAATTTCGGCCTTCGCGGCATGGAGGACTGGCGCTACGGGACAATGCTCGGCGTCCTGCATGTGGATGAAATGAAGGCGGTGGATATGTCGGCCATGCTCGCAGAAATGCGGAAGCGCGGCCCGAGATCGAACCCCTTCCTCAAGGCCTACCACGAGGACTTCGCGGCGCGTGCGGACTGGTGCGTCAAGGATTACGCGGAAGCCAACCATAATCCGGTCGTGAAGCTCTCGGCCTATGATATTACGGCAGAAGCCGGGACGAGAATCTGCGGCATCAAAGGCGCGGTCGCCGATGTCCGGCCCTGTCAGGCAAAATGGTGGCTGTACCGGGACGGCTCCCGCTATGACGGCGATTTCGATGCGGTCTGCGTGGAACAGAGTGATCAGCTGGAACTCGCTTTTGTTGTTCCGAAGGACGCAAAGGCCGGCGATTATTTCAACCTGATCCTGGAAGCACGGAATGAACACGAAAACCCGATGACAGGCTACGGACAGCTGATCGTGACGGTTGGTTAAGGAGGCGCAAAATGAACTGGCATAAAGGCATGGGCCCGCTGGATTTCAGTAAATTTTCGGATATTCTTCTGGAGGCGCCGGACGGCGATATCCGGCCGCAGAGCGAGCCGTATTTTAAGGCGACAAAGATCGCGGAAGGTGTCTGGCAGGTGCTGTCGGACGGCGATCACATCTATGTAGTGGAAGGCGATGACGAGCTTCTGTGCATCGACTCCGGCATCGGCGCGGGATCGATCCGCGATTTCTGCCAGTCGCTCTGCCCGGAAAAGCCGCTGTACCGCATGCTTCTGACGCATTATCACGGCGATCATATCCTGAACTGCTATCAGTTTGACTGCGTGTACATGTCGGAGGACACCTACCGGCTGCGCGCGGAATTCAAGGAGTTTGAGGACCTGAATGTTCCCGAGGACTATCCGGTTGTCTTCCTGCACGACGGCGACGTGATCAATCTGAAGGGTCGGCCGCTGGAGGTCATTGCCCTCGACGAGCATGCAAAGGGCTCGCTGCAGTTCCTGGACCGGAAGTCGCGGATCCTTTTCTGCGGCGACGAACTGAACGGAAACTATTTTGACAGCCAGATCTCCGTTGAGCATTCCTACCGAAATCTTCTTCGCTGGAATGCGCTTCGGCCGTACTATGATGTTCTTGCGGCCGGAAATGATCTGCACGACGCCTCCTATATCGAGCGCTATCTCGAGATTGCGGAGTACATCCTGAACGGCCATGAGAATGAGGGCGTCGCGCTTTACAAGCCCCACACGACCGACCGGATCGCGACGGTCCCGATGATTGACGGAAAGCGCTGCTTCGCGCGCCGTGCCCCGAAATTCGTCGGCGTCGGCTTTGAGGAGAAGATGATCGAGGCCGGGTACGGCGAGCAGCTGGCGCTGAATGACGGACATTTTGCCTTCGCGCATATGCGCAAGCTCAGCCCCGACGGCCCCTTCGACCGCGAGCTCGTGAGAAACGGCGCGCATTTCTGTTACTTCCTGAATAAGATCTGGGATAAGTAAGCGCGGCGGATGACACTGAGACGCAGGCAGTGCCGAAAGCCTCCGTGCCTCAAGGGGACACTTCCCGCGTGTCCCCGGAGGTACGGAGGCTTTCGGCGCGTCCGGGCTCGCATTCGGGACAGCAGCTTGACAAGTTGGCGGTTTCATGGGATAATAGAAAAAAA